>JAITIA010000093.1 GCA_031279695.1 Prevotellaceae bacterium
AAAAATTTACTTTTTCAAAAACCACGACAATTACCTCTCTTTCAGGTGAAAATTACGAGGTTGAGCCCGGCGATTATTACATTGGTGATGAAACAGAAATGAAAGGCGAAAAAATTGTTGCCGGCAAAATTTACGATAAAGACGGCAAAGTGAAACATTCAATTTTCCACAAACGCAACCACTGATGAAAACGCCAATATACATATTATTTGTTTCTCTCTGTTTTGCAGTAAATTTGCAGGCTCAAAACTATTCGTCGCGAAAGCTGGCGCAATTGGGCGAATTGTTGCCAGCCGCCTGTATGCCGCCGTCCGACAGCATTTTCGCCTGTGCGCAAATCACAAAAGGCAAATCACTTGTTGTACAATACAACGCCAAAAATGAAATCGAACATTTGGGTGTTTCCATGTTCAGCGCCGAAAGCAAGGAAATGATCAACCTGCCTGTTTGCAATTTCATTGAGCGCCTGATGCTTGAATTGCTTTTGCAGAAATCTACTGCGGATGTGCGGGATAAATTGCGCGAATACAACATCCAACTTCGCAAAAACGGAGCCGAATACGGCACGCTTTTCTTCGCCTCACTAAGCCTTGTACTGAAAGAAATTCAAGACCCAACGCAATTTATATTGAACAGAGACTCCTGTTATACAGCGATATGGAAATTTGGACTAACCGAAACGCTGAATATGTCGTTTCCTGCAGCCCGCGAACTGATTTTCGGAACCGACAAAAAAGAATCCGACGCAAATATCGGCGAACTGTTTGCCGAAAACGATTGTCAGAAACCGCGAGTCCACAACTCGCCAGAGCAGGTTTCTGCCAATGAATTGTCTGCCATTTCCGGCGCCGATTTGTACCTGCATAAAGGCACCTCGTTTTTCACAGACAAAATCAATTCCGACACCTACTTGCAGCGTACAGACAGCGTTTACAAAATTGCCTTTACGCCGGAATATCCCGTGGAATCGCTGGCGAATTTATTTATCACGAAAAACATTGAAAATCTGCTGACAATAAAAATAACTCACCGAATGTACGGCGGCTTTACGCCCGAATTTACCATTCCGCTCGACCGGTTTCTTTGCCAGTTCGATACAGATTTTTTGACATACTGCGTACTGTATGCGCCCGACGCCGAAAATCTGCAACTATCGGTGGTACTGCGCAATACGAGTTTCAACTACATTCATTTGTTACGAGTGCAAACAACCGCAGAACAAGTGTTTCGCAAAAACGGCACACTCAACGCAGATTTTTACACAAATATTCCCTTGCATAATCTCAAAAATATATTTTCACAATAAAAAAATCAAAAAACATGAATAAAAAATTGTTTCACTTAATTGTTGTATGTTTTTTGAGCGCTCAGGCGCTCAATGCTCAGATTGAAACCAGCAATCTGATTATTACCGACGGTATTAGTAACGAGGCTTTGAAAAAAACCATAGAGAAAAATGTATCCGGTTTTCTATACGCCTGCAATGCCGCAGTGATAAAAGACAAAAATCCCGATTTGGACAAAAGCGCCACCACAGGCGACGCCCGCAAACGTTTTATGTTGATTTGGAAAAGCAGCCCGATGGCATGTGCCGTATCCTCGCTCGAACGCAAATGTTTGACACGTCCTTCGGGAGGAGGATACCAAATCCGCAATATTCCGGTAACCATGTATGAAGCGCCGGAAGACAAACAAAATCAGGAAATTGTCATTAATTTGACCGCCGACGGCAAAATCGACGACGTCTTTATTCCCGTTACGCAGTACACCGACCTGATAAACGCAAATCAAGTTACCGAAGACCCCGCTTTGCGCCTAATGGTATTAGACTTTGTGGAGAACTATCGAACGGCGTATAACCGTAAAGATATAAAATTTATTGAAAGTGTTTTCAGTAACAATGCCATCATCATCGTAGGAAACCAAATCAGGCAAAAACCCAAATCCGACGCCGCTTTGCGCAATTCATTGACTACAACCGGTTTTGAATATCAGGTAAAAGATAAAACGCGCTATATTACCGACCTGCAAGGCATATTCAAACGAAGCAAATATTTCGACATACAATTCAGTGAAATAATGGTGCTTCAACACGAAAATTATCCACAGGTATATGGCGTAACTTTGAAACAGGTGTGGAATTCCAGCCGGCTTAAAAACGACGTCGGCTATGTGTTTCTGCTAATTGATTTTAGAGATATAAACCAGCCGCTTATTCATGTGCGCACCTGGCAACCGGAAAAATACGACAACGGTACGGTGCTGCGCAGAGACGAAGTATTTCAAATCGGACATTTTGATTTAAACAGATTTTAAAAATATATTATTATGAAAATTACCGTATTGTGTGTGATGCTCTTTGCAAGTATTCATGTTTTTGCACAAAGAGAATTGGGATGGGAATCACGTTCCAAAGAAAACGCCATATTTGGCGGACAGGCCAACGAAGCCTGCGTTACTTTTTCGTCGTCGCAAACGATGTTGCCGCTGTTTTATTCCAATAACGTGCGAAAACCGCCGGCAAAGACCGATACCATCGGAACAAATATTAATTATCACTTGGTTTTCGACGCCAGCAAAGGACGAGAGGCCAACGGACTAACCATTCACGTCGACGGTTTTTCTCCCT
>JAITIA010000226.1 GCA_031279695.1 Prevotellaceae bacterium
TCACGGGTGGTGGAACTCCGTACGGAGTTCCATATTGCGGGGACATATTAATATTCTATTGATATGCAACTCCTAACGGAGTATTTGTTGAAACAATATTATTTTAAACTATAGCCTTAGGTATTCAATACGGTATTCATAAAGTTTTATTAGGTATTCATTTTCTGGAAACAATGCCGGAACAATTCAGGAACGCATCATTATGGGATACAAAAGCGTGTGGCTGACGGGGTTCTACCGCGAGTTAAAATTACTTTTGCAATAAACTCGTGATGCGCGTATAAACGGCTCAACCCTCTACAAAAGAATTAGTTTCAAAATTCTTTAAATTTATATAACGCAACAATCGGATTGTCAAAATCATCCAGATGTCGGGTTTTGTCTCTGACATATTTCCATCTCGTTTTTGTGGCATTGTCCATTGCGGCGGTGTCCTGTTTTGCAACCAAATCCCGATAATATTCGGGATGAAGTATTCCAATAAATTCTTCTGATGACGTCGCATCCATAATACGTGGAACATTGCAAAACGCCATATCATCCGTATAAGTATCGAAAATTGTTATTATTTTTTTTCCGCTCGATTTTGAATAATAAACATAGTAAGAATATCCGTCTTTCATCAACTCGTCAACCTGAAATGAAAATGTTACAAAATGCTCTGTTTCTGTAAATCTCGCCATGTCCGCTGCCGAAGGAAGACAAACTGGTATTCCGTAAAAATCTTCCCTTAACCGTATTTCTTCGTTTATATTGCGTTTGCCGAAATCGACGAACCAATGAACTGTCAACTTTTCAGGGCTTACTCTGTACATTGTTGAGGTATATGGACGCATATAATATACATTGTTCATATATTTTATCAGAGGTTTGAAAATTCGTCCGGAATGTTTTACATCATAGTCAATAAATGCGTTTACAATTTTATTTTCTATGCGATTCCATACAATAATATCTTTTTCCCTGCTTCCGGAACAGACAAACAGCGAATCGTTTATAGATTCAATTGCGTCGGCATGAAACTCCGTATTGTATGTTTTATAATGCATTCCGTCTGTTTTGAAATGCAGTATTTTTCTATAATCAAGAATTATGATATCTCCATTTTTCATAACGGTAAAATCGTCAAGATCGCTATACTCGTTTGGACCTTCTCCTTTACGGGCAATTTTGCTAAGATGCTGTCCCTTTGTGTTGAACAGCATTATAGCCTTGCTTTTGCTGTCCATAATATAAATCAGAGTATCGATAATCACAATTTTGTTTATTTCGCCGATAATCGATTCGTCGGTTGTTTCTAAGGGAATCAGCCTGACACTTTCAAAAATGTCCGACGCCCGATGTTTGTCGTTCAGTTCGCTGTCGGACACGGTAATGACATTTTCCGCCAAATCCAGTTCCGGCGGGCGGGAGCTGGATGCGCAACCGTACATAAAGATCAAAAAACATATTATTTTCAACATGTCTTTTCCTATAATCTTTTCACTATCCATAAATCTGTATCAATTTTTACCACAAAGAACACAAGGTTTGCACAAAGGGCGCAAAGTGATTGATAATCGAAACAGCAATTTTGTATCCATTATGTTTTCATTGTGAACTTTGTGGTTAAAATTACTTTTGAAACAGCCTCATAAGATTATTCAGCCATCAGCAGTTCCACAATTTTGATTGCGGCGGTCGATACCGGCGTGCCGGGTCCGAATATTGCTGCTGCGCCTGCGTCGTACAGAAATTTGTAATCTTGAGCGGGAATTACGCCGCCCACAATCACCAGAATATCTTCGCGTCCGAGTTTGGCAAGTTCGTCGAGAATTTGCGGAACAAGGGTTTTATGACCGGCGGCAAGCGACGATACGCCAACAACATGAACGTCGTTTTCGACGGCTTGTTTGGCGGCTTCGGCGGGCGTTTGGAACAGCGGTCCCATATCGACGTCGAAACCGATATCGGCATAGCCGGTGGCAACAACTTTGGCGCCTCGGTCGTGTCCGTCCTGACCGAGTTTGGCAATCATTATACGGGGCTGGCGACCTTCTTTGGATGCAAATTTGGCAACCAGTTCGCGGGCTTTCGAGAAGTTGGAATCGTTTTTCGATTCTGATGAGTATATTCCTGAATTCATACGTATTACGGCTTGATAGCGACCGGCAATTTTTTCGCAGGCGTCGGAGATTTCGCCCAGCGACGCGCGTTTTTGAGCGGCGTCGATGGCGAGCGCCAGAAGGTTGCCTGTTTTTGTTTCTACGGCACGAGTAATTGCCGCCAGCGCTGCCTGAACCTCAGCCTCGTTGCGGGTCGAGCGCAGTTGTTGCAGTCGTTTAACCTGCGATTCGCGTACGGCGGTATTGTCCACGTCGAGAATATCAATCGGGGCTTCTTTTTCGAGACGGTATTTGTTGATACCTATGATAGTATCCTGACCGGAGTCTATTCTCGCCTGTTTGCGGGCGGCGGCTTCTTCGATTCGCAGTTTCGGAATACCTGTTTCGATGGCTTTTGCCATGCCGCCAAGTTTTTCGATTTCCTCAATATGTTCCCAGCCGCGCTGTGCAAGGGCAGCGGTCAGGCTTTCAACGTAGTAGGAGCCTGCCCATGGATCGACCGAGCGGCAAATATTTGTTTCTTCCTGCAAATATATTTGCGTGTTGCGGGCTATGCGTGCCGAGAAGTCGGTTGGCAACGCAATTGCCTCATCCAGAGCGTTAGTATGGAGCGACTGTGTGTGTCCCAGCGCTGCCGCCATTGCTTCGATTGCGGTACGGGCAACGTTGTTGAACGGGTCTTGTTCGGTGAGGCTCCAGCCCGAAGTCTGCGAATGTGTGCGCAGCGACATTGATTTGGGATTTTTCGGATTGAAAGTTTTGACCAATTTCGACCACAGCATTCGGGCGGCACGCATCTTGGCAATTTCCATGAAGTGGTTCATTCCCACCGCCCAAAAGAACGATAGGCGCGGGGCAAATTCGTCAATCGACATGCCCGCATTGACCCCTGTACGGAGATATTCCAGACCGTCGGCAAGGGTATAAGCCATTTCGATATCGCAAGTTGCGCCGGCTTCCTGCATGTGATAGCCCGATATTGATATTGAGTTGAATTTTGGCATGTTGCGGGCGGTGTAGGCAAAAATATCGCCAATGATGCGCATCGAAAATTCGGGCGGATAAATATAGGTATTTCGCACCATAAATTCCTTCAGAATATCGTTTTGGATTGTTCCGCTGAGTTGTTCCAGAGTGCAGCCCTGTTCCAGTCCGGCAACAATATAGAATGCCAGAATGGGCAGCACTGCTCCGTTCATGGTCATCGACACCGACATTTTGTCGAGTGGAATTTGGTCGAAGAGAATTTTCATATCTTCGACGCTGCAAATCGACACTCCGGCTTTACCCACGTCGCCCACAACGCGCTGGTGGTCGGCGTCGTAGCCGCGATGCGTGGCAAGGTCGAAAGCCACCGACAGCCCCTTTTGCCCTGCCGCCAGATTGCGGCGATAGAAGGCGTTGGACTCTTCGGCGGTCGAAAATCCCGCATACTGACGCACTGTCCACGGGCGCATCACATACATTGTGCTGTATGGTCCGCGCAAAAACGGCGGCACGCCGGCGGCGTAGGACAGATGTTCCATCTTTTCGAGGTCGGCGGCGCTGTATGTGCCTTTCACATAGATTTGTTCGGGAGTAGTAAAGCCCGTTTGCGCGTCGCCGCAAGTTTTTACCGACGGCTGCGCGTCGGTCAGTATTGTATCTTTAAATTTAGGTCTCATTCTTTTTATCTGATTTGTTTTAGTCAATTTTCAATTCCTTTTGATATTCCTTTAATGTTTCCAGCACGTTCGATTTCACGCTGATAAAGTGATTAATGCCTTTGGCTTCGAGTTCCGGTTTGCAGGCAGGGTCGCCGGCAACCACCACAATGGCTTTTCCTGCAAGTTTTTGAGCAATTGCGGGAACACTGTCGGCATATTCGTCGTCGGAACTGCAAGCAACAACAATATCGGCGCCGGCTTTCAGGGCGGCTTCCACGCCTTCGTCCACGCCGGCAAAGCGGTTGTTGTCTATTACGTCAAACCCTGCGCAGGCAAAGAAGTTGCACGAAAATTGCGCTCTTGCTCGGCACATTGCCAGATTGCCGAAAGTGAGCATGAATGTTTTTGGCGTTTTGCCCGATTTTTCGGTTTTAAAGCGCAGATTTTCAAATGCCATTGAGCCGCGATATATTTCAATCGGTTCGGCTTCGGATTTTGCGCAGCCGCAGCAGCATTTTTTTTCCTGCGATGCGGCGTCGATTATTTTTTCGCCCAGACGTTCGGTGAAATTGGGATACTGATTTGTGCCGAGCAGAGTATCGCGTCGCGTGGCAATGTTGGCGTTTTTCTTTTGTGCCGATGATTTTACCAGCGACTGTATGTATCCTTCTTTAAATGAGGCGATATATCCGCCTTTGTCTTCTATTTCGCGGAACAGTTTCCATGCTTCGGCGGCAATGGAGGCGGTAAGATTTTCGATATAGTACGAGCCTGCCGACGGGTCGGTTACGCGGTCGAAATACGACTCTTCCTTCAACAGTAACTGTGTGTTGCGGGAAATGCGTGCCGAAAATTCGTTGCTGCCGGCGTATGGAGCGTCGAAAGGCGTAACTTCGAGCGAATCGACTCCGGCAAGCGCTGCCGACATTGCTTCGGTTGTGCCGCGCAGGATATTCACATGAGCGTCGTAAACCGTTTGATTCCAGCCGGATGTAAGGGCGTGGATTTTCATTTTTGCTCCGCAGCATTTTTCTTTGTTGCAGCACGACGTGCCATAGGTTTTCACAATTTCTGCCCAAAGCATTCGTGCGGCGCGGAACTTGGCTATTTCGGCAAAATAGTTGGAACTGACGGCAAAAGTAAAGCGCAGTTTTGAGGCGATTTTTGCCGGATCGAGACCCAAATCGCTCAGTTGCGCAAGATATTCGCTACCCATTGCCAACCCGAAAGCGAGTTCCTGAACAATGGTTGAGCCTGCATTGTGGAAAATATTGGGATTAACGCCAACCGGACGGAATTGCGGCAGCGTTGCGGTGGCTTCAATCAGCGCTTTAACGGTTTCAAACACGTTTCCATTCGAGCCAAACGTTCCTTTCAGAGTTAGTTTGCGCAGAGGGTCGTAATTGATTGAACCTTTGATGTTTTGGGCGTCCCATTTTTCCGATTTCACTTTTGTGATAATCTGTTCGATAAGTTTTTTCGCATTGTCGCTGCAGCAGGTTTTGAAATTGATTTCGACATGCGGGAGCAAAACTCCACGCATCAGGGTTTCAAAGTCGCTGTCCGACAGTCCGTCGCTTTTAACTTTATAAACAATCGCATCCACGCCTCTCATCAAAGCGTCGAGAATGGCGGCATTGTCGATTGCAACACCTCTGGGGTCGGGTGTAAACGCCTGAGCGACTTTCCATTTATTGTCGCTCCTAACGCCTCTCACATAAGGATAGTCGCCTGCCTCATATTTCAAATGCGCCAACCCGTCGAGGTCTTTTGCACTGTAAAAAGGGCGGATATTAAATCCTTCGGGGGTTTTCCAGACTAATTTTTTATCATAGTCGGCGCCTTTGAGGTCTTTCACTATCACCTCGTTCCACTGTTCCGCCGTTACGGGAGGAAATTCAGCAAATAAATTCATAAATTTTCTATTTTTTATATAAACAATATTTAGTTCTTATCAATAATTTTTCTGTATTTTAAGTCCGCAAAAGTAAGAAATATATTGCAATAATATCAAAAAAATATATCTATCTCTTGATTTTCAAAGAATTAAATGTAGTAAATTCTGTCAAAAACAGAGGCTCAGACACTCAATTTTTCGATAAAATCTTTTTTTGAGGCGCCATTCACCACGCACGGCTGTTCGGAAAAGGTTCTACCTTGTCTGCTCTATCCACGCAGGCTGTGCCTGCATTTGCATCTTTGTTGGCAGGCGCAGCCTGCCAAGATAAACCGGACGAGGCACAGCCTTGTCCGAACAACGGGGATCGCTGCCGCAGGCTGAAGCCTGCGGATGGCGACTACCTCTTCATGCTCACAGGAAAGTCCCGCAGTTCGCACGCAAAATTTATATTGATAGAGAATTACGACCTCTTCATGCTCACAGGAAAGTCCCGCAGGCACTGTCCACTGAAAAAATAGATATCCTCTGTATCAGTGAAATCGAAAGAGTTTGAAAAATATTTTGCGGTTATTTGAAAAAATATTTTACGGTTAAAAAATTTTATATTACTTTTGCACCGAATTTTCAGCAGAGTTTTAGCGTAATTCGGCTTTGTTGAAAAATCAAAATGAATCAATAAATATGAAAAGAATATGAAAATTATTATTATTCTGATTTGCATACAGTTTGTATGCTCGTGTTCGGAAAATGTGCAAAATTCGGTCGGAGAAAAAGTTTTGACTCTTCCCGAAAAACAGACAATAAATGGGCAAACGTTTTTCAAAAACTTTGAACTTGACGCCATTGTTCCAATAGAAACCACTGACGATTATTTAGTTAATTATATCAAAAGGGCTATCCGCTGGAAAGACAAACTGATATTTCTGAC
>JAITIA010000145.1 GCA_031279695.1 Prevotellaceae bacterium
GTTTTCGTCAAGTTTAAACTCGAAGACATAAACCGTATTCTCGGTTTCAACCACAGCGTCGGCACGACCGGCGGCGCTACGCTGCTCTGCGTCAATAAACTGACCCATCAGTTTGAACAACAGATAGAATATGGTTTGATAATGCTTTTCGGTTTTGTTATTCAATTCGTTGGGAATGCAGGCAAAAAACGCGCGAATACGATTCATAAATGCATCAACATCGCCCACCCGCAAATCTTCAATAAAATATGCTGCATGAAAATCCTGTTGAATGTTTTGTTTCGGCACATAAACAGGCAGTAACTCGTTCATAAAGCCGTATTTGACCTCTTCGTTGGGATAACCAAGAGTGCATAAATTGTATCTTTCGTCATACGATTTTATTGTCAGATAACCTGTTTGATACAACAACGGAACAATATCGCCTGCTTCAACACGATAATTGAAAATTGCATCAACAGAAATTTTTATGTCTTTTTCCATTTTTGCAATATCAAAATTATTTTCCTTCAGCATTTTTACAAGAAACGACGGCGTTCCGGTAGCAAACCAGTATTGGCGAATTTTTTCTTCTTTAAACGCATTTAGCAGACTGAATGGATTATAGACGCCCTCGCTGTTTTCCGAAAAATGATAGCCGTCGTAGTGTTTTTTCAGTTCGGCAAGGGTTATTTCGCGAGTTTTGCCCATTTTTTCAGCAAGGTTAGCGATTTCTGGCTCAAAATACGCTTTAATTTCTGTTTCCGAAATTCCGCAGACGCCGGAATAATTGTCATTTAAACTTATATCTTCAAGATGATTTAAATCGCTGAATACACTTACTTTAGAGAATTTTGTTACGCCCGTCAAAAATACAAATTTCAAATACTGGTCGGCGCTTTTCAAAATACCGTAAAAACCTTTTAATGCTCTGAGAATATCGTCGTTTATTGTTAATTTTTCTATTGTGTTGAGCAGTGGTTTGTCGTATTCGTCAATCAAAACTACTACTTTTTTGCCTGTTTTTTCATATATTGTCCGTATAAGATTGGAAAAACGTATCGATAACTCTGATGCAATGAATGTTACTTCGTATTTATCTTCGTACGCTCTCAAAACGGAATCCAGCGCAACATTTAAAATTTCGGCATTTTTATATGTTTCCACATTCATATCGATATAAATCACCGGATATTCAATCCAGTTTTTTTCTAATTCGGATATTTTCAAACCCTCGAAAAGGTGTTTTTTTCCTAAAAAATACGCTTTGAGCGTGGACAAAAACAGACTTTTTCCAAACCGGCGCGGACGTCCGAGAAAATATGGCTTGCCGCGTGTTACAAGGCGGTAAAGATACTCTGTTTTATCGACATACACGCAATTGTTTTCGCGTAATTTTTCAAAATCCTGTATGCCAATCGGCATTTTTCTTATAGTTTCCATTTGCAAATTTTTATTTTTTTGACGGCTGCAAAGTTACGAAAAAAATCTATATCCCCCCAAAAACCTCTTTACTGCCAACCCTCTTTCGCCGCACCCGCTGCAAACCGGCAAATTCCTAAGAAGTGTTAAATATCAAAAAATGTTTGTTGATTATTTCGATTAATAATCATGCTATTACAGGCATTGGGGGGAGATTTCGACAAAAATAATGCAAGCGTTGAACAACTTTTTGCCTCCGGAAATGTATATGTATTTCGATAAAAATGAGATTGACCTCTATTTAAAGTGAAAATATATGGTAAACATGCGTTTTGTACACAAAACCGACAGCACCGACCGGTCTGTGTATCTTTGGAGTAGAATTATTTCGACGGGAACAGCAAGGGCTGCCCTGCTTTTTTGCCTCTTTATTCTTGTTCAGACTGGGGTGCTGAAGGCTCAGGCATTCGTTCTTGGCAACGACCGGATCATTACCGGTCCTTATCAGCAAGTGCGTGTCAATGTTGTTATTAACGACACTGTTCCATGCAAAAACTACAAACTGGAACTTGTTGCGCCGCCATCGATGCCTGTGGGTGTGGCAAAAGTCCTGTCCGGCGGATTTATTGAGTTTCGTCCCGATGCGGGCTGTATTCCGGCAACCGGCGCCGACACCGTTGCGGTGTCCATTCCATACCAAATCAGTTGCGGCTCATCCGTCCGGACGGCAACGCTGGTGGTGAAGGTTACCCGTTACAACAATCCCGCCAATATTGTCCCCCAAGATCTCAGCTGTTTCGACCTGATGCCGGGCAAGATTGCTTTTGATATTCGGAGAAAGTACACTGCGGCGGCTAATGCCGGCAACACGCCTACCGCTGGCGACGATAAAAGCGTCCCCGCCGTTACCGACGGCTATCTGATTGACGGGCTCACCTCGCCGCTCATTGGCGACCTGAACGGCGACGGCAAACCCGAAATTGTGATGATTGGCGTTACAGGCTTTTTTGCGTCGGGCGCCGCTCAGTATATCCAGTATATCAACATCTACAATGGTCAGACAGGAGAGCGCCTGTTCCGTTATGCGTTTGAAACGCTGCCCGAACTGATGGGCGACCCCTATCATCGCGCTCCCGCTCAGCTGGCGCTTGCCGATGTGGACGAGGATGGTATCGGCGAAATTATTCTCGCTACACATTCCTCCGGCAACGTCCGGTGCTACAAGCCAAAGTTCAATGGTACAAATATCACGGGACTGATGCTGATGTGGACTGCCGCAACAAGTTATGCCGCGCCAACAGCGGCTTCGAGAACCTCTTTTGGCTATCCGCACCCATACATCGCCGACCTCAACGGCGACGGCGTTCCCGAACTGATTATCTACAATAAAATATTCAATGCAAAAACAGGGCGTCTGCTGATGTCGTGGCAGGGCGCAGGGGTGAACCGGCACAGCAACGACGCCTCGGGAGGGCTCAACGCCACCAATTATTCCAATCCGTCGGATCCGGTAAGCGCCGCCGCTATTCGGGCGACTGCAATGACAGGTCGCCGTCCGGGAAGCGGTATCTACGCCGAAGCGTTTCTGGCTGTGCCGGCGGTGGTCGATATCGACGGCGACGGGCATCAGGAAATCATTACCGGTAACCGCATCCACAAATTCACTTTTAATTATTTGGGACAGGACGGCGAGGCGGGAAACCATACTCAGAATACCTATACAACTGTTGATGGTCCACAGACGGTTACGCTGCCCACAGGAAACACCACAACGGCAACCTTTGGGCTAAGCGACGGGTTTACTCGTGTGGCTGACATCGACGGCGACGGAAAACTGGATATAATTGTGGCTACTTACAGCAACAACGGCGACTTGGACGTGGCTATTCTGCTATACGTCTGGGAATGGGAGCCGACGACGGGTAACAAAACGATGAAAGCTGCCTGTACTTTTTATTCCGACGGTCAGCATGGCAACTTTGCCATTCCTTTTGTGGGCGATATCAACGGAAAACTCGACGGATGGGACGGCGCCGCACGAACACGCAAACTCCCCGAAATCTGCATCCTTGCCGGAAGTATGCATATCAACAGAACTGTCAGTAACAACGGGCGGAGCGGTATTGCGTTTCACCCCCTGTCGAGTTCCAAACTGCGTAAGGACGTGGGCTGGGACAATAACAATCAAACCGCCGCAAATCGTAGATTCAACCGTTCGACTTTGCTTGGACTTGGCTCTGACGGCTCCTTCGGCGGGCATATTCTGGGATTGAACTACGACGCCAGCGAAAACAGTATCGCCAACAGGCTCAAGATTATCTGGGCGCTGGAACATGCCGACCACTCAAACAATACAGGTATCACGCTGTTCGATTTCGACAACAACGGCACTGCCGACCTCTGCTATCGCGACGAATCGACCCTCAGAGTAATATCGCCTGCCAAAGGAAACGACGGATCGGGGACTGGCAACGATTATGTGGAACTGTCGGAAACCGCCGCCACACCAAATACTTCCATCATGTTCAGCACGCCGGTGTTCTCGGGAACAGGCTTTGAGTATCCTGCCATTGCCGACGTCAATATGGACGGAAGCGCCGACATTGTCGTTACTCAAAATTCAAATACATGGACGCTGTCGGCATCCGCAGGATACATCAAAGTGTTTGAATATAAGGGTCAGAAATGGGCTGCCTGCCCGCCCGTGTGGAATCAGAGCATGTACGACCCGACCCAGGTACGCGAGGATTTGAAAATCAACGCTCGACCAATACCTGTGCTGACAAAGTTCTGGAATCCCGTTACCGGCGACTCCATACTGCCCTACAACGGCTCGTGGCTGCAGCGACCAATTATCAGAGACGGAGAGGACTATGCGCCTGTCGTCCGCAAACCCGACGCCATTATTACCGGAATGAAGGTGGAGGTAGTAAACTCAAATTCGACCAGCGTTACCCTTACCGTCTTCAACAAAGGCTCTGCCTCCATTGCATCCAACGCCCACATTGCCTTCTACGACGGCGGCTCATCGGGAAATATAAAAAAGATAGGCGCGGGCGCTGTTCACAGGTTTTCAAAAGAAGTGGGCGAGGATATATTTGCCAACAGGATGATGACCAGAGTATATAATCTCACAGGCGACTGGAGCAACCGCCTGGTTTGGGCAAGGATTATGGACAGTCAGGGGATGTTTATCGAACCCGGATTTGCCGACTGCGACTCGAGCAACAATGTGATGGGCGCCGCTTTTTGCCCCAGCTTTACATATACCGCTCAGGCAGAACGCTCGACGCTTTGCAGCGCTCACGACAAAATAAAACTCACTGCCACAACTACTCTCACCCAGTACGATACCGCTTTTCAATGGTATCGTAACGATATTCTCATACACGGAGCAACAAAATCATCATACTGGGCATCCACAGCAGGCAACTACAAATGCTATGTGGTGGACGGCATTTGCCGCGACTATTCGTCGGAAGTCAGCCTCGCTCTATACGAGCCGGCGGCAAACCCCGACTATGCATCCACAGTGAAAAACACCACTGTAACAATTGCACCTCTTGCCAACGACCCCATGCCCGCCGCCTGTCATCCACCGCTTGTTGCCGCCTCGCCAACAGCCGCCGGAGGAACGGCTACCGCAGTCTCCGACAGCCTTGTTTACAGCCCGCCGGCAAACTTTGCAGGCGTCGATTCCACAACATACACCATTGCGGCAAACAACATGCAGGCAAGCGCCACAGTATATATATTTGTCTATGCGCCAACAGTCAAAACCTATGTCGCCTGTCCGGGCGCATCTGTCATACTGGGCGTAAATCCCGTCGTCGGAGTACAGTATTACTGGTATGCCGCGCCCCTCGGCGGAAGTCCCGTAGCCGGAGGCAGCAACACCGGCAATATTACCGTTATCAAGGACGCCTCCGGAACAACCGAAACATGGTGGGTGGAAGCCCGATGGAACGGGAAGATTTTTCCACGCTGCCGTGTCGATGTCAAAGGAGGCGAAAACTGCGGCTCAACCAGCCTCACAGGTTGCGCCGCCAACGGCAGCCTCGTATGGAAAGAAGATTTCGGAGGCAACAGCATATCCGACCCCAACCGAGCGCCCGACCCGGGATGGAAAGCGCAGGGACGGACGACCTACAAATATGTGAGCCGGACACAGGTACTGCTGCCCGATGTTGGCGAGTATGCTTTACTGAAAGGTCGCAGTCTGGGCTCTGCATACTGGTCGCATAACCCTCTCGACGACCATACTTCGCCAAACGACAACTCGAAGGGATACTTCCTTAACTTCGACGCCAGTGCAACGCCCGGACAGTTCTTCGAGTTCACCATCGACCAGCTCTGCTCCGGCGCCACACTCACATTCTCCGCCTGGCTGATGAACATCAACCCGCCCGGATGGAACGTCTCACCATACGTCGTCCCCAAAATTGCCTTCATTATCGAAGACATGAACGGCAACGTGCTCAGCCGTTTCAACACCGGCGACGTGCCACGCTCATCAAAGCCCGCATGGCTGAACTATGCCTTCGGATTTGCCGTCCCCGCAGGAGTAAATCAACTCAAAGTGAAGTTTATCAACAATCAGGACGGGGTAACAGGCACAGCAGGCAACGATATTTCGCTCGACGATATCGAAGTATATCTCTGCACCCCGCCCGTCCTCGTTGCCAAGCCGGCAGTTGCCGACACAACCGTCTGCTCGGGCAGCCCCGTTACTTTCTCCGGACAGTACAGCAACGTCGGAGGCGTGTTCGACAACAGCAGTCTCCGCTCGAAATGGCTGTTCAGCCCCACCGGCAACATCAACAAGCCCACCGAGTGGCTCGACGCCGGCGTATCGACCGGCGGAACAGGCACGGTTGTCAATACCCTGTCGATACCCTCAGCAGCGGCTACTCACAGCGGCTACTACCGGATGATAGCGTCCGACGATGCCAACATCGGCTCATGGAACTGTCGCGCCTCGTCGCCCGTGATACATCTCAGCGTGCTGCCCTCCGCGACCCTCGCCTGTCCCGACGTCCGCATCTTTGCCTGCCCCAGCGCCGGAGATATCAACCTGTCGAAATTCATCGACTCCCTTGCCATCACCTCCGTAACATGGAGCAGCGCCGGCACATCCGCGCCCGCCATCACCGCCGGAGGAGCGCTTGCCGGCAACGCCCTCCATTCAGGCTCGACCTATACCTATGTATATACGTCGAGCAACGGCTGCACAAACAACTATCGCAGCAAGGTGTATCTGCACGTGCTTGCCCCTGACGAGAATTTTCATCTGCCCGCCGACACCGTTGCCCTCTGCTGGCGATTTGCCAACGGGCTGCATATAAACCGTATCTTTGGGCTCGACGACGGCGGAACAATAAGCTACAACCCCAATCCCGCCGGCGCCGGCAGCGTCGAGCCGTATATCGCACGCTCCGTGCCGCCATCGCTGTATGCCGGAGCGCTGATATTCAACGGAAGCGACGCCTACAACGCCGCCAGCATACTGCCAGCAATAACATATCGGGGCGATACCGCCGCCAAATACCTTACCTTCACATATACCGCCAACAGCGCCGGATGTCTGAAAGGCAAACAATACAGAATTGTGGTTGTGCTGACCTCATTTTAACCATATTCTCTCCCGTAAGGGTCAGTTGTCCACCACCCTGTGGACAAACATCTCCCTCCCTTCGGGATGTTTTGTTTCATTTCTTCGGGATGATTTCACTGCCTCTCCGGCAGATGATTTCATCCCTTTATTTGATTAATGATTAATGCTGTCTGAACTGTGATTTTATTGGTTCAACTGTGAATTGTGTGAACAATCCATAGAACCCTCATTTTCAAAGGCGCCCTTAATAGAGATGCTATTAATCGCGCTTCTACGCCCTTATTCCCTTATTATTTTCTCAGAGAAAATAAGGGCGATTTACGTTGGGTATCAGGGCTACTAAGGGCGCCTTTGGAAATAATGGGGTTTTGTATCGATAATTTATTGAAAACAAAAGTTTCCACACAATTCCCTCTATAACCATCATTTAAAGGCTAAATCTTTTTTTGAGGTGCTATATTTATTTAGTGTCCGTCCGAAAACTCGAATACACGCAATCGCCGTCCCGTCAGGGACGGAATGTGAAATTTGTTGATTTAAAGTGCAGTCC
>JAITIA010000155.1 GCA_031279695.1 Prevotellaceae bacterium
TGTTCGGACGAGGCTGTGCCTCGTCCGGTTTATCTTGGCAGGCTGCGCCTGCCAACAAAGGTGCAAATGCAGGCACAGCCTGCGTAGATAGAGTGGACAAGGTAGAACCTTGTCCCAACAGTTGTGGCGGGGGCGCTGCCGGAGGCTAAAGCCACCGGTTAATAAAGTGTCGTCCCTGCGGGACTTTGCAGATATGCCATTTTTTCGAGTTTTCGGACAAACACATATATAATATGTATAAAAAGCGTTTTGCAGAGGGCTGTGCCATTCGCATGGCGGCTGCGGTTTTTGCATCTCGTAGAGATGCATCGCTCGGTAGAACATCATCACACACACGCATTTGCATCCCTGCGGGATGCATCCGTGCGGGATGCAAGACATTCTTTGGCAACCGTTTCTACCGAGCGATGCAATCCTATGGATTGCTCGATTGCTCAGACTTTCATGTTACAATAATATTTTGGTTGACTTTATAGACAGACACTATACCGCTGCAGGCAAATCATTAATCAAAAATCGTAAATCAAAAATCGTAAATCAAAAAATTTTCTTACCTTTGTGCCCTGAAATTTTACATTCGGTTTAGTTATTTTTTATAGATATTACAAGCAAAGCATGAAGAACAGGACAGTTTATTTTTTGAAAACATTTGTGTTTTTGGCTTTAATGCCAATGAGTTTGCCTTATCTGGCAAATGCGCAGGACAGTAAAATCGAAATTCGCGGAAGGGTTGCCGACAACGAAAATAATCCGTTGGCGGGCGTCTCAATTGTTGTTGAAAACACCTCGATTGGCGTGGTAAGCGACGCAAACGGCGAGTTTTTTATTGCTGTTCCCAATGCCGACGTCAAGCTACAATTTTCGTATGTGGGCATGAAAACCAAAATCGTCGAACTGAAAAAAGGAGTACTGCAATACACAGTCGAACTTGAGCAGGACGCTCTCCTCGACGCCATTGAGATTGTTGCTACCGGCTATTTCAACCGCGATAAAAACAACTTTACAGGCTCGGCGGTTACCGTTTCGGGCGATGAGCTCAAGCGCGTTAATCCCGACAATCTGCTGCGGGGGCTCGAATCCTTCGACCCCTCGTTCAAAGTTGCGGTGGACAATCTGCTGGGCTCCGACCCTAACCGTTTGCCTCAGGTCAATGTGCGCGGGGCGGCCTCCTTGCCTACCGGAAGCGGCGACGTTCTGCGACGCGAAAACATATCGAGCAGTGTAAACATGCCCACGTTTATCCTTGATGGTTATGAGGTTGGCGTCGAAAAAATCTACGACCTCGACATTAACCGCGTCGAATCCGTATCGCTTTTGAAGGATGCGGCGGCAACGGCTATCTACGGCTCGCGCGCGTCAAACGGGGTTATGGTTGTTACTACCAAGTCGCCGAGCGAAGGACGTTTGCGACTGTCGTATAACTACGAGCTCAGCGCAAACTTGCCCGACCTGACCTCTTACGATGTACTCAGCGCCGCAGAAAAACTCGAATATGAACGCCTTGCCGGTGTTTACGAGGCTGAGGGCATATCCTTGCAGGAACAGCAGGAGGTCTATTACAGCAAACTCTATAATGTTGTGAGCGGCGTCAATACCGACTGGCTGGCGCAACCCGTGCGCAACGCTTTCGGCAATAAGCACTCTCTTTATGTCGAAGGAGGCTCACCATCTATTCGATACGGTATCACAGGATTATACCAGACCTCGCCCGGAGTGATGAAGGAATCCGGAAGAACACGTCTGGGACTTGGCTCCGACCTCTCGTACAATGCCAACAAACGGCTGCTTTTCCGCAACAGTCTCTCGTTTGCCTCAGTGCGGGGCGACGACTCTCCCTACGGCAGTTTTGTACAGTATGTCAGAATGAATCCATACTATCCGAAAGCCGACAGTGGCGGCAACATTGTCCGCGAAATTGATTCGTGGACCGACCGTAGCGGTGAGGGAGGAAGCCCCAACACCAGCACTGTGCTCAATCCTCTTTACGACGCCATGCTCAGCAGTTTCAGTAAATCGAAGTACAGGGAAATCAACGATGTTTTCTCTGTCGAATGGAACATCACCAGCGAACTGAGGCTGCGCGGTACTGCCAGCTATCTCCACACTGCCACCAATGCCGATAGTTTTGTTTCTCCATATTCCAATGAGTTCTACTTCACTACCTTCGACAAACTTTCCGAAAGAGGACGATACTATTTTGCCAGCAGTGAAAACTCTTACGTGGACGGTAATACAACGCTCACATACAACAAAGTGCTTGGCTCGCATTTCCTCAATCTGGCTCTGGGAGCAAACCTGCGAAGTGCCGAATCGACAGGTAAGTCGTTTGCTGCTATCGGATTTACCAACGACCGTTTTACCGACGTAGGCTACGCCAAAGGCTATGCCGAAGGTGCATCCCCTGTTTCTTTCATCGACCGCGAACGGCTTTTTGGCTCTTTCCTAAGCGCCAACTACTCTTATCGAAACCGCTATCTGCTCGACCTTTCGGCAAGGCTCGACGGCTCGTCCAAATTTGGCTCGAACAACAAAGTTGCTCCATTCTGGGCTGCCGGAATTGGCTGGAACATGCACAACGAAGACTTTATTCGCAACACCAAGTTTATCACTCTCTTGCGGGTTAAGGCTAATACCGGCGTCACAGGTTCTGTCTCATTCTCGCCATACATGGCAAACACTCTCTATCAATACTATAAAAACAACTGGTATTCAACAGGAGTGGGCGTTGGTTTGATACAATACGGCAATGAAGACCTCAAATGGCAACGGACACAAAACTACGATATTGGCGCAGACGTCGGCTTGTGGAACGACCGTATCGCGCTCACTTTCCGATACTATTATAAACATACCCGCGATATGCTTGCCGACATTACGCTGCCTCCATCCACAGGTTTCGGATATTACCGCGATAATCTTGGAGACATTGAGAACAAAGGCGTTGAAACCGGACTGAAATACATTATATTCAGGAACAGCGACTGGAATGTTTCGGTAAACGGAAATTTTGTCCACGACCAAAACCGGCTACTTAAAATATCCAACGCATTGAAACAGATGAACGAGCGCGTGGACAGCGAACAGCAATCGGATACTAACAAAGGCGCTCCCCTGCTTCGCTACAACGAAGGGCAATCGCTCAACACAATATACGCCGTGCGCTCGAAAGGCATTGACCCTGAGAACGGCAAAGAAATTTTTGTTAAAAAGAACGGAACATTGACCTACGACTGGGATGTCCGCGATATTGTCCCCATTTGCGATGCAACCCCCAAACTGTATGGATTTTTTGGCGCTGCACTCTCGTTCCGCAGGTTTTTCCTCAATCTTTCGTTCTACACCACTTTCGGTGGATACGAATACAATCAAACACTTGTGGATAAGATAGAAAATGCCGACCCAAGATACAATCTCGACCGTCGCGCTATGGAAAATCGCTGGGTGAAACCGGGCGACAGAGCCTTGTATAAGGATATAAAAGATCGCGGAAATACTTACGTTACCGAGCGCTTTATTCAAAAGAATAACCTGCTGCAACTCAACTCCGTATATTTCGCTTATGAGTTTGAGCCAAAACTGATTCGCCTCATCGGGATGCAGATGCTGAGGGCTTCCGTTACCGTGAACGACCTTTGGCGTGCCTCATCAATTGCTGTTGAGCGCGGTATAAATTATCCCTTTGCCAGAACGCTGACGTTTTCAATTCAAACTTCATTTTAAACCTTTTGATACATTGATCATCTAATAACGGTTTTTAATACACAGAACATAGAATGAAAAGTATGCTTAACATGTCGGAACACACTGGAAAACACTCTCAAAGAGCCTCCGGTTATGTGTCAAAAACTTTCGACTCCCCTACCCTGCTATCATATCGATATGCGGAAAACAAGGGCTTCGACAGGGCGACCTGTGCAGCATTTTCAATCATACGTTATACTCTGTTTCATGACTTTAACAATAAGAGTCTTTCCTTATATAAATTCAGAAACTTTCTTTTTCATTTTATAATATATCAACTTGAATTTCCTGAGGGAAGACTCTTTTATTCAGCCAGTAAAGCCTCGCCCTGCGGCAGGCATATATTATACGGTAGCAACACTGCCGCAAATGCCGGCAGCACTACCACACTCGGCAGCGCAAATTCCGCCGTTTGGCAAACGGATTTTCACCGCTGCAAGTCAAACTGTTTCTGTGTTTTCAATAATACAGAAGTAGCTCTTTCCACATTTTTGTGGGAGCATTTTTTCTATATGTTATTTCAAAGCCCCTCAGACGGAATTCTCTCTATTGAGACAACCCCAAGTCTTAGACACCACCCTGAGAGATACTCTGAGGGGTATTTTTTATCGACAGTCAATACTGAACACATAAACAGCAATATATCAGCGTTGAACGGCAATATTTCCGTTCGGCAGGCTGAGGCTTCTGCGGCTCAGTCGAAATATACATATATAATAAGGTATGCACCGCAGGAATATACCACAGAAAAACATCAGGTTAAAGTATTTACCACATATTCGAGCCCTCTTTTATCTCACCTGACATGCTCATATTCACAGCAATCCATCAAGTCAGGTCTTTTATTGAGAGGGCTCACTTTTATCGCTCATAATGATACTAATTTCTATATTTACATAGCTGTACTACCCGCCTCCGCCTGCGAATTTTTTCTTGATAATTATATGCATTTTTTAAAATTTTCTTTATTGCCGGCGGAGGCTTTTTATCTATCGACCAATAATATACAGCTCAATAACGGCAATTATCGCTCGTTGAGTTCCAGCAGATATAATACACACACCATTATATACTCTTATATCACAAACAGTTCGCCACACAGGAGCATCGCTTTTTTGTTGTCGTTTCATATTTATATTGCATCCCCCGCAAATATATCACAGTATGAAACAGGTCTTATTTCAAGTGATTATAATAATCAACGCACCTGTGTGGTTTTTTCGACAAACATGCTCGATGGCTACCGGAATACATGCCACAGACCGTCGAATATATATACCGGAGCATCAGATTACTGCCACAACAGTATCCGGCACGCCACAGGGATACCCCTGTTTCAAAATCACAGGCTGTTTCTACCCCAAACGGAGACAGTCGAAAAAGCATCAATTAAACTGTATAAGGGAAACAGGGTACCCTCGTTTTATTTTATTTTACTTAGGAACTGTTTTGTGGATACCACAGAACAGTTCCCTTTATTCATCGATATATCTTCATGTGATATATATATAATTTATAATTCAGGCACGGCAGCTATCAAATCTCCCCGATTTGAAACCTTTAGTTTTTATTATTTTTTAACAAACGTTTTTAATTATTTAGTAAATAGTTTATCAAGAATTAATTTTTCTATTGCTGCCGTGTTTTTTTATTTGAAATCAACAAAAGCGGACTTGTTTTTAAGTCCCGAAAACTCACGTTTATATACAGGAGATTCATTTTTTAAAATGCAGAATATGAAACTCCACAACCTGATATTCACTTTTGTGAATCCAGATACACCCGTTCAGCGCTGTTGGCTTCATTACATCAGGCTGAATGCCCTCGATATTTGTTTTGTGAATACCACAAAACAGTATCCTTTTTTCATCGATATATCTCCCTTAGATATATATTTAATTCTCTGTATAGACACGGTAGAAATAAAATCTCCCCGATTTTACAGTTTTGATTTATATAAATTTTTACAAACTCATTCATTTTTTGTTAAATTTACTTTTACAAAAACGAATGTTTTCAGTTCTACCGTGTCTTTTTATTTGAAATCAACAAAAGTGGACTTGTTTTTAAGTCCCGAAAACTTATGTTTATATACAGGAGATTCATTTTCGAAAATGCAGAATATGAAACGCCACAACCTGATATTCACTTTTGTGAATCCAGACACACCCGTTCAGCGCTGTTGGCTTCATTACATCAGGCTGAATGCCCTCGATATTTGTTTTGTGAATACCACAAAACAGTATCCTTTTTTCATCGATATATCGCCCTTTGATATATACTTAATTATTAATAACGACACGGCGCCCGTCAAATCTCCCCAATTTGACATTCCTCATGTGCTTACTAACGCACAGAAACTTTTACATAAAAAATTGATTTCTTCAATCAATAAAAATAATTTTAATACCGCCGTGCCTTTTTATTTTGAAACAACAAAAGGATGTTCCTTTTTGATATTCGAGAATTTTGACCTGTCAAAAGGACTTTCATTTTATGGCTCCGGAAATTTTTTGTTCCGCGTCGTGATATTCACTTTTAACAATACTAATAAATTATTTATTGCCTATGATGATAACAAAAATGAACTAAACAATTACAACACTGTTTCCGGACACTACCGGAATCGAGCCGGAAATTTCCGGCATACCTTTGTGATACCTGCAAAGGGGAAACGCACCTTGTGGTACAGTTTGTGGGCAACCACCAAACTGTGTCCGCAATATAAAGCATACGCGAGGGATATTCCTGAAACGTATGTGAGATTTGCAATACAAAATTCTGATGCTCCTAAAGCAGTCTGCAAAAAATACGGTACTGTTTCGGGATATTCAGGCAAATATCAATGCAAATCCTTATACGGCGAGGGTATATTACCCGAACCGAATATATGCTTCAATAACTATTATGCTAATATTAACCGTAATGTGCCAAATGTTTTGCATAAATGTTCATGAAGTCATAGTTGTTCAATTATTTTTATTATTCATTAAAAAACAGTAAACATGAATAAAATTAGATTAGTCAGAGTAGAAACTGGAAGGTTTAAAAACGAAACACTTTATCAGTTTTTCTGCGAAAACAAATTGATCTACGTAAAGTACGATCCTGTTGCACTCGAAATCGAAGTATTTATGGAAAATTATAACAATGCTCTCGAACAGTTCAACAAGGCTTTGGAACGTATCCGCAAAAGTCCCGAAACGGAAAGAATAGCCGAACTTGATAAAGTTTTCGACGATTCGTTTAAAGGAATGCTTGCCTTTCACAAAGCCAATCTTCGCCATTTTGACCCTGCTATACGCACGGCGGCGAAAAATCTTGATGTGGTTTTTAAAAAGTATGGCAATATTGGGGCAAATCCCTATCGCCAACAACTTGCCATGTCGGAAAATATCCTTATCGACCTCCGCGAACGCCCCAGCGAGGTTACCACCACTAAGCTCAAGCCGTGGATGGATAACCATGCTGCCAAAGCGGTTGCCCTGAAAGCGCTGCTCGACCAACGAACGGAAGAGACCGCTCAGCAAACCGACGTCCGCGTAAGCGATTCGAGAAAGGCTATCGAAGTAATCCACCTGCAGATTTTAGACCGTATCGACGCCGTTATTAATCTGCGCGGAAAGGATTTTGTTGCCGGCTTCTTTGCCGAATACAATGCCCATGCCACAGAGTACAAAATTGCACTCGCTCAGCATCTGGGTAAAGTTCGCAAGAAGAACGACAAAGAAAAACCTGCGGAAAAAAAGCAAGAAGAATGATACGCCTGAGGTTTTCATTTATATTGGCGCTGATGCTGGCGTTTAGCTCGTGTAACAACTGGCTCGACGTCCAGCCCGAAGCCTCTGTCAGCGCTGAGAAACTCTTTTCCACGCAGGAAGGTTTCTGTGAAGCAGTGAACGGTATCTATACCCGCGCCAGCGATAATATGCTCTACGGGGGACTGTTCACCTGCGAAATACAGGACGTTATGATGCAGAATTATTCATTTCAGGTGCAGGATTATACCAACTACCAGAAAACTGCCGTATTCGACTTTAACGATGGCATGTTTCGCTGGCGCGTAAACAGCATTTGGGATATTGCCTACAATGCAATTGCCAATTGCAACCTGCTATTGAAGTATATCGATTCGCGTCGCAACCTCTTTTCAGCCGGAATGTATGAAATCATTAAGGGCGAGGTTCTCGCCCTTAGGGCTTACCTTCATTTCGATATTCTCAGGCTTTTTGCTCCGCATTATGAGTCCTCTACCGCCGTACAAAAATTTATTCCCTACGTGCGCGAGTATAGCAACAGGGTTACGCCGCTTTCGTCGATGACCGAAACACTCAACCTTGCCATTGCCGACCTTACCGAAGCTAAACGTCTGTTGAAACAGGCTGACCCAATTCTGAAATCCGACTATGTGGCGGGATATCCTTACGACGATACCGATGTAGAACAGAATAACCCTGAACTTTTTATGCAAAACCGCCGCCACAGACTCAATTACTATGCTGTGTGCGGTACGCTTGCACGGGTATTTCTCTATAAAGGAGTAAAGGATTCGGCACAGCAAAACGCACTTGAAGTAATCAATTCGGGTAAATTCCCTTGGGTGAACCCAACCGATTTCCTTGCCAATTATCAGACCTTTGAACGCGACCGGATAATTTATACCGAACTGCTGTTTGGTTGGTATATTCCGCAACACGAAGCAAACATGAGCAACAGGTACTTAAATGTCGTTACCGGATATTTTGTAAATACCGACTATCTTAACCGGATATACGAAACATCCACTGTGGGCGGCGAAGATTATCGATACAAGGGCTGGTTTATTCAGTCCGAAACATCGAACACATCGATGCAGATAATCAAATATCTTCGCAATCCCACAAGCACAGGCAACAGGCACTACCTTGTGGCGCCTG
Source organism: Prevotellaceae bacterium (assembly GCA_031279695.1). Classification (GTDB taxonomy): domain Bacteria; phylum Bacteroidota; class Bacteroidia; order Bacteroidales; family UBA932; genus JAIRLF01. The sequence goes on from JAITIA010000155.1 coordinate 8,658, forward strand.
CAATACGCCTTAGCGAAATGTACTATATTGCCTCCGAATGTTCGGGCGATGCTCAGTATATCAACACCGTGCGTCAAAAAAGAGGCATAGGCGCTCCTGTGGACGTGTCGAGGCTCAACGACGAATTGCTGGCTGAGTATCGTAAGGAAACTTATGGCGAAGGACAGGCTTTTTTTGCATATAAAAGAATGAACAGAAGTATTACCGCCGAAAACGGAACGACTTATGAGCATTCCAGAATATATACAATTGCCCTTCCAGAAAATGAAATTGAATTTGGCAACCGATAATAAACTTGTATTTATATGAAAAAAATATTTTTATATAGTGGAATGTTGATTGTTGCAATTATTTCAATCAATGCCTGCAATGAAGTTGAATATCTCTACAATTCGCCGGCAGGAATATATTTCGATTTCAAAGACTCGGTAAGCAGCCGTCAGGTCTATTCATTTGCCTATACCCCCGGAATGTGGGAGCATACCCTGTATCTCCCCGTAAAAATCTCCGGTAAACGGGCTAAGCACGCACGCAGTTTCAAGGTCGAAACAGTGAAACCGGAAACTACCGCCGAGAATACGGTTCACTATGCACTGCCGCAGCAGTACATTATTGCAGCCGATTCGGGAACGTATCGTATTCCGATTACTCTGTTCAATACCGACCCAAGAATGGACGACTCAACTTTTGTTCTCTCGTTGCGCCTCCTTCCATCGGACGAATTTCATGTGGATTTTCCTCATAAAATCACCGCCCAAGTGTCGTTTTCGAACCGCTTGGAAAAACCTGTCTGGTGGGACTATGATTCGTGGCGTTCATCTTTGGGCGACTATTCGCGCACAAAGCATCAGCTGTTTCTCATTTCATCGGGAACAATCGACCTTAGCGACCCGCAAACCGAATCAGAGAAAACCATGCAATCGCTTAACTATATCATCAAGTTCAAGACCTTTATTACAGACCCGCTTGCGTGGACTGCAAAACACGAGGACTATGCTATGGACGAAATTGCACCCGGCTCGATGTATCAGTTTTACGAAAAAGCAAAGCCCGATAAACGTTATACCTGCATCAGAATGAATATGGGACCACTTGGCTTCAAATTCGGATTTTTGGACGAGAACGGAGGTATGATACAGTATTAATAAACGGAATATGTTAATTCTAAGGATGAATATACGGAAAATAAATTTCAGGAGTTTTGCTCCGAATTGCAGTTCACTCTGTGATACTCTGTGGTTGTTGAACAGATTCGTGTGTAACGGCTGGCTCAGCGCCGCAGGGTATGCGCAGAGATATATGAAAATACGGAAGCAGATACTAAGTTTTTTAACCGTAGAAACGTATCCTTATATAATAATGTAAAATCTAAATAAGATGAAAAGAAATTATACCTTTTTACAAATCGCAGCAATGGCGTTCATTGCCCTTGCTCTGTGCAACTGTGTGGACGATAACGGGAACTATAACTATACAGCCCCCGAAGAGCCACAGGTAAAAATCGATAGTTCGTATAGTGTTAATATTGGCGAGCGACTGATTATTGACCCGCAAACAAAGTTTAGCAATAAAAGTGTGCTGAAATTCACATGGTCAATCAGCGACCCCAACCTTATGCTTACGCACGAATACAACGACGAAACTCTCGACATTGTTTTTGCTCTGCGCGCGCAGCGCTATTCGGCAATGCTCACCGTTCACGATACCACAAACAACATGAAGTATTTCCATCACTTCAACATAATCGGTAGCACGGTTTTCAGCGTAGGAAAGTTAATGCTTTTGGAGGGCGAGAATGGCGTGGCTAAACTTGCATTTATCAAGCCCGACAGTACAATAATTGAGGATTTATACGAAAATCTCAACGAAGGCGAGTCGCTGCCAAAGTACCCAAAGCAAATAGTTGCGCTCTATAATCCCAATATTCTTGGGGGTATATACCTTGGCTACTGGCTGCTATGCGCCGACAAGCGCGACGCCGGAGTGCTGGTTGACGTTAATACGCTGACAAAAATCCGCACCCTTCGCGAAAACTTCTTCGACCAAACCAACAACGATATTGATGTTTCAATGCTTGTTCCCCGACCGGACGGCACCATGGCGGGAATAGTCAATGAACGCTTTTATGTAGGCAGTTTCGAGGGATATTATGAATGGGAAGGCTACGGATATTTTTCACAGTCGGTAACAGGAACATACAGACTCTCGCCTCAGCTTGCCCTCGATGCAAGCGGCACATTCAACTGGGCATATAATGTAATCGACAAATCGCTGGTTGCCTTCATTGCACCTGCCCGAATGCTGTTCCATGCCGAACATTTGCAGGGACCGCCACCGGTATGGGACCCGAAGAATGTTGGTCTTGACCTGATTGCCTTCCTCTCCTGTCCTGCAAATTTTTTGATACTTGGGCGGGACGCCGACGGCGTTGTACAGGAACTGCGCTTTATTGGCGCCGGGCAAAATGTTATGAGTACCTATAAAGGCGCGTTTGCTCATGCCAGCCTCATTCGCGAAGATACAAAATGGCTGTATAACGTGATTGGCGAACTGTATTTCAGTTCCGGAAACCGTATATATCACTATAACCCCAACAGCGGTAATCTCAACGCACTCGACGCGGTTATCGAAGGCGATATAAGTATGCTGAAACAGTCGGGTAAAACCTTTGAACTGTATGCAGGCTCAGCCGGTAAACTCTATACTGTGGACATTACCCCCGGTCAGAATGGTCGGATAATTTCTACAATAGAAGGGTTCAGCGGCAAACCAGTGGACGTATATGAACGTCAATAAAAGTATTATAATTAGAATAAATAAATAAATAAAAAGATGAAAAAATTCATTATTACATTAGTAATCGCCGGCATGTTTGCCTCCTGCGGCGAGACCGTCAAAGAAGGGTCAAATTTCAAAATAACAGGAAAAATAGGCAACCTTAATGCTCCCGCCAAAATATATCTTGGCTACATGAGCAACGGCGAACAAGTCGATTCGTCGGCTATTAACAACGGGAAATTCTCGTTCAGCGGCACAGTCAACGGACAGGCTATTGCACGTGTCATACTCGACTATACCGGCGACGGCATACAGAAAGCGCTGTGGCAGGGTAATGTGCGGGTATTCTATCTCGAAGAAGGCACACTTGTAATCGAGTCAAAAGATTCTTTGCAGAACCTCGCCTTCATCGACTCGCCAATCAACGCCGAACATGAGGCTTACTTAGAGTACATAGGCGGCGATATACAAAAACTTGCCGACATTATGAACGCACGCTATGCCGCCGCATCGCCGGAACAGCAAAGCGACACCGCATTCATCGCCTCGCTCAACCGCGACTATCGCAAACTGCTGGATGAACGCGCCGACAAACAGTTCGAATATACGCGCACACATGCCGACAAATATTTTGGTCTGGTAGCGCTCTCGGAAGCCTCCAACTTAAAGTTTGATATGGCAACCGTCGAGCCTCTGTTCAACAGCATCGACGAAAAATATCGTAACACCGATACGTGGCAAAGTCTCGCTAAACGCATCAATGCCGAAAAAACAATCGAAATCGGCAAGCCGGCTCCCGACTTCACACAGTTGGACGTAAACGACAAGCCGGTAAAACTTTCCGATTTTCGTGGCAAATATGTCCTGCTCGATTTCTGGGCGTCATGGTGTGGTCCCTGCCGAGCCGAAAGCCCGCATCTGGTAAAGGCTTACGCCAAATACAAGAATAAAAACTTCGACATATTAGGCGTATCCTTAGATCGCGTAAACAACCGCGACGAATGGCTGAACGCCATTGCACAGGACAAACTGACATGGACACATGTTGCTGACGTTAAGAATGGTAAACACGAGGCAGCGCAACTATACGGCGTGCGCGGCATCCCCGCCAACTACCTCATCGACCCTCAGGGAATAATCATCGACCAGAATCTGCGCGGCGAAGCGCTCGACTCCGTGCTAAACATCGTACTGACAAAGTAATTTTTGATTTACGATTGATGATTTACGATTGATGATTTACGATTTTAGATTGATGATTAGTTGAATATCGATAAAGTATCTAAATTCTTCCTTCGTGGTTATTAGTACCTTCTTCGTGGTTATTCGTGTAAAAAAAATTATTACACAAAGTTTCACGAAGGAGGCATGAATAACCACGAAGGTTTTTTATATGTTGATTTTGCGACAATCGACAATCAAAAAGCGCAGTAGAGATTTTTTTCGGAGCGTACAACAATTTTTCCGTCGGTGAAGGCGGGGGTAGCGAAGGTACGCTCGCCGGTATCGACAACGTTGAGTTGGGTAAAATTGCTGTTGGCGGCAAAGATATAGAGTTTGCCGCTGTTGGCAAACAGGTAGATTTTGCCTTCGACAATCACCGGCGACGAATAGAATTCTTCCTGAAGTTCGTGGATTTTTTGCAGTTCTCCGGTTTTGGCGTCATAGCAGGCAACCACGCCGTAACTTGTTGCCAGAAACACATGGTCTTTGGTGGCTACCGGACTGGATACTTCGGGCAAATAGTCGTTCGATTTCCACAGTGCGACGCCATCGGCGGCGTTGATTGCTATCAGGGTGGCGTATTCGCTTGCGCCGAATACTACGCCGGCAGCCGAGCAGGGACTTGCGCCCACCTCGCCGCTCATGCATTCTACGCGCCAGTTCTGTTCGCCGCTGTCGGGGTTATAGGATGTGATACAGGGCGTTCCCATGAGAATTAGTTGCGCCTTGCCATCGATACCGGCAATTATTGGCGAACTCCACGAGATTTTGTCGGTACGGTTTTTTGTCCAGCGTTCGTTGCCGGTGGCAATATCGAGGCACATCACTTTTGGCGCGGCGCTGTTGTCGTACTGAACAATGAGCGAGTTGCCATACGCGAGCAGCGACGACGAGTATCCGTAGTGATTTTCCGGTACGCCGAGATTTTTAGCCCAGAGACGTTTCCCGTCCATATCGGCGCAAATCAGGTCGCCGGAGGCAAACACGGCGCACACCTGTTTGCCGTTTGTTGCAACCGTCGATGCTGCCAGTCCGGTATCGTCGCTGGTTTTGGGCATCGTTGCCGGCGAGCCGGCAATATTGTCGGCGGTTACTGTCCACAGCAATTTCCCCGAACTCAGTTCGATACAGTACAGTTCGCGGGCGGTTTCGTCGGCGCCCGACAGGAATACGCGGTTGCCGTTTATCACTGGCGAGTTGTAGCCTTTGCGCGGCAGCTCCATTTTCCACGCAATATTGACGCCCGCATTCAAATCCCATTTGTCGGGAACATTTTTTGCTGCCGAGATGCCGTTGGAATTGTTGCCGCGAAAACCGTTGTGAGTAATTTTCGATATTTCGACCGCCAACTCTGCCGTTTTTTCTTCCGCCGATGCCGCTGTTTCTTGCGGTTTTGTTGTTTTTTCAGGATTTTCTTCCGATTGTGCCGTTGCCGACGGCGTATTTTCCGCACCTGTCGGCGTTACAGCGCCTGTGTCGATATTTTTGGCAGATGTTTCTTCTGTTGATGTTTCTTCTGTTGATGTTTCTGATGATGCGGTTTCTTCTGTTGATGTTTCTTCTGTTGATGTTTCTTCCGATGATGTTTCTTCCGATGATGTTTCTTCCGATGAAGATTTGGCAAGGATTTCCGTCTGTTTATCTTTTTTTGTGCTGTTTGATACTAATTTCGAGGCAGAGACGGCAACCACAATCAGGGTCAGGGCGGTGAGGGCGCCGGCGCTCCACGAGATATATTTGCGGGCGTCGGTTTTTATCATCCAGTCGTCGATAGCGTCAAGTTCCTTTTCGGGCAGTTTTTTTGTATCGATATAGAGCATCCGAAGGGAAACTATCAATATAAGAAACATACCGGCAAGGATATACACACCTGTTGTGAGCCTGTCGGAACGGATAAAATATGCTTTGCGCGACATGAGGTCAAGTTCTCTGATTTGATCCTGGAGGCGGGCATTGTCGGGATAATTTTCGTTCAGATCCTTTAATGTTTCGATAATTTCTGTGCGGAGCGGCGTTTGACGGCTGACCTGAAAATAATTTGTTATCATCATTATTGAAAATGTAACAACAAAAATTGCCGACACTGCGGCGAGATTTCTTAAAATCTTTCTTCTCATTTCGGTTTATTTGCAATCAAAAAATTTCTATTTCACGAGCCTGTAAGAATATATTTGGCAATTGTGAGAGCGGAGAGTGCGGCAAAGATTATCAGCAGAACGATTATCACCGTCAGCGAGGCGCCCATTTTGCTGCTTTCATCCTGTTTATTTTTTTCAAACTCCATCACAACGGGCATTTCAACGGCTTCGAGACCGAAGGAGTCGAGCAGCAGATTGTCGGAATCCTGTTCAAACATCAGGTTCGAGAGGTCGGAGATACAGAGTTTGCCCAGTTCGGGCAGCACCACATCTTCGCCCGTTGCCAGCAGCACGCAGATGTGATCGACCCAAAAGGCTACGTGTTCTTTGGCTGTTCCGACAGATTCGTTGAGATGCTGTGCCAGCGATTTTTCCAGTTTCTCGTCGTTCCAGATTTCGTTTTGCAGAAACAGGATTTTTTTTGATGGCGGATAAATTTTGCCGTCGGCGATATACGATTGTGTATATTCCGACAGAAAACTTCCCAGACAGGGCAGCGACACCCTGTTATATTCCATTATCAGTTTTTTGAGCAGCCCGACAATTTCACCGTCCATATCGTTACAGTTTGAATGTTATTCCGCCAAGAGCATTCAGCCCGGTAACGTTGTATCCGTGCCAGTAGCCGCGTTTGCTGTTGAGAAGGTTGACGGCGTTGAGAAATATCGAAAAGTTGCCGGTGATCATGTATTCGACTCCAAGACTGAGATTGACAAAGCCTTCGTCGCACAGCAGTTCTTTGTTTGCCGCGTTGTAGAAATACGGGATTTCGGACAGATATCCTGCGGCAAGATTCAGTTTGAGGCTTTTGGTTGCCGCCACGTTCACATCCAGATTGGCAATCATGGCGGGCAGCTGAAACGGCACTTCGAGTTTGTCCATTATGCAATGCCAGTACGAGCCGGTCAGAGCGATTTCCACCGGACGCAGCAGCAGTTTTGTTTCGACGCCGGCCATCAGTTGCTGAACATCGTCGTAAAAAGCGTCAAAATTATTGCCCAGCACCGAGAGGTCGTTGTCGGCGGGAGCATTTTTATAGAACACGCAGTTGTTGATGAGCGAATATCTGCCGAAAATATTGTATGCAAAAGTATTTTCGATATTTCCGCGTGCGCCGCCGGTAATGACATAAGTTTTGACGGTCGGTTTCATATCCATGTTCATTCCGGGGGTGATATACGGATTTTCCGACGCCGCCGAACGGTAGCTGTTCATCACCGTTTCGCCGCTGATAGAGGCGTAAGGCACAAATTCGTCGGCAAGTTTGAGGTTGATTTTTGCAACGGGAGAGATGCGGTTACGATAGCCGTCAATTTTTTTGTATCCCGTATATTTCACGCCCAGTTCGAGGTCTATCAGTTTTGACGAAAAGGAATATGCCGGCAGTGCATTAACGATATAACTGTTGTCCGACAGGTCTTTTCCTTCGCCGTTCAGCCCGTACAGCCGGTTGAAAAGGCGGTTGTAGGCGAGGTTCGAGGCGGCATACCAGTCGTCGAATTTTTTATTGTAAGCCAAGCTACGCATAAACAGGCGTCCGTCGGCGGCGAGCGTAATCCGGTGAGCGCCTTCGCCAAACGCGAAGCCCAGCAGGAGGTTTGCTCCGACGGTATTTTCGTTCATCGAAAACATTCGACCAGTGTTAAAGCGGTTTTTGCCATTGTCGCCAAACATGTCGAACATCAGCCGGACGTCGTGAGTGAAAACCGTTTCTTTTGAATTGACCGAGTTGATTTTTGCCGCGATATTAAACGAGGTATAGGATTGGGCGAGGCTGTCGCGATTGAAAACATAGCCTGCGCGTTTTGCCGCCACGGTGTTATATCCGTAAAAAAGAACGTTATGCTGGTCGAAATTGCCATCGACGCCGAAGGCAATTTTTTCAAGATTTTTATACAGATGAGCTCCCGCGCGGTGGTTCAGTTCATCGACGGGAATTTTTTCACCGTTGGGATTGTCGAGTTTTGCCCATATCGAGCGATGATTGTAAAACAGCCCGTAGGACATGTTTTCGGGCTTGGTGTTTTGGAGATACACATCGCCCAGAAATTGCAGCGGATAGCCTGCGCCCAGCCTTGCGAAGAGCCATTTGGGGTCATTATAAGCATTTTCGCGGATTTCGGCGGCGGGAATCGGGCGCAGAGCGACGCCGGCAGCCAGTTCCTGCGGTTTGATAAAATACTGATAAGTGGTTTTGATACGGAACAGGGTATCGTCGAAATTTATTGGCATTTCGATTTTTTCAGCATCCGAAATTATCGGGTCATAAACCGTAGTAACATGAACGGTCTGGTTCAGGTTTTCCTGTGCATTTGTTGTCAAAAACGGGGCTGCAACAACAATCAGAGCAACAATTAATCTATTTAATTTCATCGTTATTTCTAATATTTTCAATCTAATACATCATCGGCACAACTTATTTTGCCGGATGCAAAATTACGCATTTTTTTTATTCTACCAATAGATTTTTGATTTACGATTTACGATTTTCTTCATTTTCTATCGATTTGGACAGATAAAAGGCGACAAGTTGGGTTAACTGCTATCACTTACTTGTAAGTAGTGTCCGTCCGAAAACTCGGATACACGCAACCGCCCTACCCTACCCTACGGAACAGAATGTTGGTAGAAAACGCAAGTCCTGCATCGCAACCGCCGTCCCGCAGGGACGGAATGTGAAATTTGTTGATTTAATGTGCAGTCCCTGCGGGACTTTCCGCCGCAGGCATTAATCAATTAATCAGTTTTTTCGCAATTCTCAACTGAAATTTTTGCAGTAAATCAATATTTCCCGAAGCATAAAATTCGACCTGTTTTTTATTGTTGGGCGAGGCGCATATTTTTTCTTTTTGAAGTATATATTCTGTGCGTTTGGCTATTGCTGCCGCCGGATTTTCGAGTATCACCGAATTGCCGGTAATTTTTCTAATATCGTCTATCAGAAAAGGGAAATGCGTGCAGCCGAGCACTATATGGTCGATATTTCGTTTCATCAGCGGGTCGAGGTGGCGGCGCAGAGCGGCTTCCGCCTGCGGCGTATTTTGCAGTCCCTGTTCCACTATGCCAACCAAATCGTTGGCTTCGACGAGAATTACTTCCGTTTGTCCCGCATATTTTTCTCTGGTTTCGTTGAATTTGCGGCTTTGCAACGTGCCTGTTGTTGCAAGAATTGCAATAACGCCTGTTTTTGAATTTGTTGCCGCCGGTTTAATTGCGGGAACAATGCCAATAATTGGCAGGTCGAAATTTGCCCGCAGTGTGTCGATTGCCATTGATGTTGCTGTGTTGCAGGCTATAACTATCAGTTTACATTTTTTCGACAACAGAAAGCGGACTGCATTTTCCGATAAGGCTGTTACCTCTGCCTGCGTTTTTTCTCCGTAAGGGCAGTTGGCGTTATCGGCGTAATACACAATCGATTCACAGGGCAGCAGTTGGTCGATTTCCTGCCACACCGACAATCCGCCTACCCCGGAATCGAATATGCCTGCTGGATAATTGTTCATATCTCTCAGGTGAGCATTAACTGGGTGAGGATCAAATTGAACAACAGTATCAGCACACAGCTGACAACTATCGACACCGTTCCCGATTTGCCCACGTCGAGCGAGCCACCGCGGACATTGTAGCCGTAGAATGCGGGAATGGTGGTGATTATCAAACTGAAAACTATCATCTTGACTATCCCGTAGGTTACATAAAACGGTATGAGATATGCTTGGACGCCATGTATATAGTCGGCAAACATAATTATCTGTGTAACAGTTACAATAAATGCTCCGCCAAGTATGCCTATAAACATGCTCAAAATTGTCAGAAACGGATTGAAGACAACGGATGCAACTACTTTGGGCAGTATCAGGTAGTTGGCTGAGTTTAGCCCCATAATTTCCATTGCGTCGATTTGTTCGCTGATGCGCATGCTGCCAATTTCGGAGGTGATGTTTGAGCCTACTTTGCCGGCAAGTATCAGCGCAATCATTGTTGAACTGAATTCGAGCAGGATAGAGTCGCGTGCTATCAGTCCGATATAGAATTTTGGCAGCAGCGGGTTGAAGAAGTTCAGCGCCGTCTGTATGGTTATCACCGCGCCCATAAAGAACGATATCACAGCCACTATCATAACGGAACTCATGCCGAGTTTTTCCATTTCGATAAAGGTTTGCGCGAGAAACACGCGGGGTTTGTCGGGCATCACAAAAACCCTCCGCATCAGCAAAAAATATTGCCCGATGGTAATAAATGTTCTCTTTAATATCCGCATCGTTTATTTGCTTTCTGCAAGAAATGCTTTTACCTGTTTGTACACATTGTCGCCGGTGAAGCCGAATTTTTCGTCTAATACTTCGTATGGCGCTGAATATCCGAACGATTCCAGTCCCCATATCCGGCTGTTATGTCCCGCCAGACCTTGCAGGGTAACGGGCAGTCCGGCTGTCAATCCGAAGACTTTTGCTCCTGCGGGGATTACCGATTCCTGATATTCATTGCTTTGACTGCGGAACAGCCCTTCGGATGGTACGGAAACAATTCGGACGCGGACGCCGTCCTTGCGCAGCAGTTCGGCGCCGGCAACCAGTGTTGCCACTTCCGAGCCGGATGCGAGCAGAACGATATCGGGAACGCCGTCGCAACAAACCACATAGCCGCCTTTTTCGGCTTTCTGTGCTTCCGTTTGTCGGTTACCCGGCAAATCGACAATCGACTGGCGCGAAAGTATCAGACCGGTAGGCGTTTGGGTATTTTCCATTGCTAATTTCCATGCCACGTTTGTTTCGTGCACGTCGCCCGGACGCAGTACCAGCATCGAATTGTTGCCGTGATGATTTTTGAGTTTTTCCATCAGACGGATTTGCGCTTCCTGTTCAACGGGCTCATGTGTCGGACCGTCCTCGCCTACGCGAAAAGCGTCGTGTGTCCAGATAAATTTTACGGGGAGCCCCATCAGGGCTGCCATGCGGACGGCGGGTTTCATGTAGTCGGAAAAAACGAAAAATGTTCCGCAGGCTGCAATCACGCCGCCATAGAGCGACATGCCCATGCAGATGCAAGCCATCGACAATTCCGATACGCCGGCTTGAAGAAAGGCGCCCGAAAAGTCGTTGCGGGTCAATGCTTTTGTTTTTTTCAGGAAGCCGTCGGTTTTGTCGGAGTTCGACAGGTCGGCGGAGGCGACAATCATGTTTTCGACCGTTCCGGCAAGCATCGACAGAATGGTTGCCGAGGCTGCCCGCGTCGATTGGTTGGCTTTCTGAACAACTGCATTCCAATCGATTGCCGGCAATTTGCCCGAAAACCACTCTTGGCATTTTTTTTCAAGTTCGGGATTATCCTTTGCCCACAGTGCATTGCGACGGTAAAGGTCGTCGGCGATTTTCACAAGTTCCTCGTTTCTTTTGATGTACAGTTGGGCAACATCGGAAAAAATCGTAAACGGATTGAGCGGGTCGCCGCCAAGGGTTTTCACCGTATTTTCCATCGATACTCCTGCCGCGCTCAGCGGTTGCCCGTGCGTGCTACATTGGTTTTCAAACGATTGACCGTCGGCAGTAAGCGAGCCTTTGCCCATAATGGTTTTGCCGATGATGAGGCTGGGACGGTTTTTTTCGGCAAGCGCACTATCGAGCGCCGCGCGGATTGCGGCAACATCGTGTCCATCGATTGTTTCGACGCGCCAGCCCCAGGATTCGTATTTTTGTGCCACGTTTTCGCTTGTAACTTCGCCTGTTGAGGTGGAAAGTTGGATATCGTTCGAGTCGTAGAACATAACGAGATTGTTCAGTCCCAGATGTCCGGCAATTCTGCCTGCGCCCTGCGAAATTTCCTCTTGTACTCCGCCGTCGGAGATATAGGCATAAATGGTTGGCGATGGTTTTTTGAGCCGTGCTTCGATAAATTTTGCTGCAATAGCCGCGCCCACAGCGTATGTATGTCCCTGACCAAGTGGACCGGAAGTGTTTTCAATTCCGCGAGCCACGTCAAGTTCGGGATGTCCGGAAGCGAAACTGCCCCACTGACGGAAGTTTTTGAGGTCATCGACAGTGCATTTGCCGGCAAAGGCAAGGGTTGCATAAAGCATAGCCGACATGTGTCCGGGGTCGAGGAAAAATCTGTCGCGACCTTCCCATTTGGGGTTTCGCGGGTCATGGACAAGATATTCGGAATACAGCACGTTCATAAAATCTGCGCCGCCCATAGCGCCGCCCGGATGTCCCGATTTTGCTTTTTCGACGGTTGCCGCAATAAGAATTCGCATATTGTCGGCTGCTCTGTTCATTAATTTGATATCATTCATATACAATAAAAATATTATAAAATTCGGGTGCTAAATTACATCTATTTTTTGAATTACAATCAATCATCAACAGATTTATCTGCACAAACCCGCCGATGTAACTTGTAAACAGATAGTTAAAAATTGACGACTGCAAGCGAAAATCAAGCAAAATATGCCGTTGCAGGAGTGATTTTTTACGGTTTTTGACGCATTTTACAGTGATTAGTGATGAATGATTAATCCTGCGGCGGACATTGTCTGAACGGTGATTTTAGAATGATTTTGCTGATTTGGTTATTGTTTGGATAATAATATATGAAATACCTAAATTGATTTATTTGATTTCCTTCGTACCTTCTTCGTGGTTCTTCGTGTAATAAAAAAATATTATGACACGAAGTTTCACGAAGAAGGCACGAAGTACTACGAAGGTCTTTTACATAGTGTCCGTCCGAAAACTCGGATACACGCAACCGCCGTCCCGCAGGGACGGAATGTTGGTAGAAAACACAAGCCCAACCTCGTAACCGCCGTCCCGTTAGGAACGGAATGTAGAATTTGTTGATTTAATGTACAGTCCCTGCGGAACTTGGGCTACGTGGCAATCTCTTGACCGGCAAACACCGTAGAGACGGGGCGCGCCCCGTCTCTACATTGCGACGCACAACGCCGCCACAAACATTCCCCTCTTTTGGAGGGGGCAGGGGGAGGTTTACAAAAATCATTGAAATCACTCTAAAATCACAGTTCCGACTATCCGCCGCAGGCATTAATCATTAATCACTAATCACTAATAAAGTCCCTGCGGACTTTGCAGATATGCCATTTTTTTGAGTTTTCGGACGGACACTAAATAAATATGGCGCCGCAAAACAAAATTTTGTTCTAATCTCCGATTTAGTAAAGTGCTGATATATATATATATGTGTGATTTTGCGATTATCAAAAAAATACTTACTTTTGCACCGATTTTTTGGCTGAGTTTTAACGGATTTAGGCTTTGGTAGAAAATCAGAATAAATAAAAATATTTAGAAATTTGCTTATTTAGTATTGTATGAAAAAAATATTTTTGGTGGCGATAAGCCTGATGTGTATTGCCGGCGTGATGCAGGCACAAGAACAGAAATCGTCTTTTCAGATGAAAGGACGTGTAACGGTGGACGGAACGAATGAAAGCATTCCCTACGCCACAATTACGGTCGAGAACGACAGCGCCCGCGTGATTACACGGCTGGCGTCCGACAACACGGGGCGTTTCTCGGTCAATCTGCCACGCGCCGGACAGTATCGGCTGCTGTTTTCGGCTGTCGGGTTCAGCGCAGCGCCGCTGCCCGTCGAACTAAAAGCGGATGAAAAAACAAAAGACCTTGGTAATGTCAGTATGAAGGAAGGCGTTGCTTTAAAGGAAGTTATTGTCGTTGCCCAAAAGCCGCTCATCAAAAGCGACCCCGACAAGCTGGTTTACAGCGTCGAAGCCGACCCGGATGCGCAATCGAACACGGTACTCGAAATTATGCGCAAAGTGCCGCTGCTGAGTGTTGACGGAGAGGACAATGTTACGCTCAACGGGCAACGCAACTACAAGGTGCTTGTCAATGGCAAAAGTTCCAGCCTGATGTCCAATAACTTTAAGGATGTGATCAGGAGTATGCCCGCCAACTCCATCAAGGATATTGAAGTCATCACCAATCCTTCGTCGAAGTATGAGGCTGAGGGTGTGGGCGGAATTATCAACATCATCACCCTGCGCAACAGGAACAACGGCTACACCGGCAGCGTGGGCGCCAATGCCGACACTTACGGCGGTTTTGGCGGCAACGGATACATCGCGGCAAATATCGACAAGTTCAGCTTTTCGACCAATATATTTAACAATCAGTTCCGCCAGCCGGAAGCCGAAAGGAACTCCTATCGCGAGAATTTCCTGAACAGCGAATTTCACTATTCCGACAAGAACGGTAAAGATAAAATCAAGGGCAACGGCAACAGTCTTAACTTTGAAGCCGGATACGAAATCGACTCCCTTAATTTGATCAGCGCTTCAGCATGGGGATACTTGGGCGGCGTTAATTTCGACAGCGAAAGCGCTACCAGCGAACGCGATATTAGCCAAAATCCCTCGCGCAGCTATCGCAACACAACAAACAGCAGTCAGGGATTCTGGTCAATATCGGGCAACGTGGACTACCAGCGCGGTTTCCGTAAAAAGGATAAAATGCTGACAACTTCGTACCAGATCGAATACAATCCACAGACTGCGAAGAGCGAAAACAATGTGGAAGGTACGCTTAACTACACCTCCTTCCGTCAGAAGTCCGACAACGACGCCTCCGGACAGTCGCACACTTTTCAGCTTGATTATTTCGACCCGCTCACCGAAAAGCATCAGATAGAGACCGGAGTAAAAGGTATCTACCGCCGCAATGCCAGCGAAACCGATATCTCCGTCTTCGACGCCACCGCCGACAGATGGCAAAACGACAATTCCCGCCGTAACGACCTCGACTACAACCAGTACATACTCGGAGTTTATGCCGGCTATCTCCACAAGTTCGACAAACTGAGCGCCAAAGGCGGTCTGCGCGTGGAGCACACATGGAACGACGGCTTGTTCAAATCGCAGGTGAACACCCCATTCCATAACACTCTTTTCAACCTTATTCCCTACGTGAGCCTCACATACGCGCTCAAACCCGCGCAGACGCTCAAAGCCTCTTATACTCAGCGGCTTTTCCGCCCCGGTATCCGGGTGTTGAACCCCTACGTCAACGACAGTGATCCGCTGAATATCAACTACGGCAATCCCAATCTCGACGCCGAGGTTGCGCACTCTTTCTCGCTCTCCTACGGACAGTTCACTCCGAAATTCAATATCAATCTCGACCTGAACAGCTCCATCACCAGCAACGCCGTCGAAATGTATTCGCGCATTGCCGACAATGGCGTGCGCCACGAGACTTACGGCAATATCGGCTCCAATCAGCGCTACGGACTGAATGTTTACGCCTCCTATCGTGTTGGTTCCAAATTCAGCGTCAATATCAACGGACGGCTCAACTACGCCATTCTCGACTCCAACAACGAGCTGAATTACCACAACGAAGGTCTGATATACGGCGGCAACATCGGCGCCCGGCTGACGCTCTGGAAAGGCGGCGCAGTGTCGGCAAACGCCGGCGGTACTTCGCCTCCGGTAATGCTGCAGGGCAGAGGAAACTACTGGTTCGATACCAGTATAGGGCTCACTCAGAAGCTGTTTAATAACAAAATGGATATTTCGCTCTACGCCAACGATCCCTTCGCCCGCAAAATATACTTCGATACCCTTTTCGAAGATGAAACCTACACCATGCGGTCGGAGAGTTTCCGCTGGGGACAGCGTTTGCGTCTGTCGCTCGTTTACCGTTTCGGCAAAATGAACACGCAGGTCAAGAAAGCGCGTCGCGGCATCACAAACGACGACCAGCGCAACGAAGGCGGTGGACAGTAG
>JAITIA010000205.1 GCA_031279695.1 Prevotellaceae bacterium
CAGAGTTTCCAACCATCCGTAAGTGTAATGGCTTGACGGCAGGCAGATTTATCGGCATTGCAGGCAGCAAGCGCCAATCCGAAGATAAGAGTAATGATACAAAACTTTTTCATATTTATTTTATTATATATAACTGTACATTTAACGTTTTAAATTGGCTGCAAAAGTACGGTTTTTTGTTGAATTGATGAAATTTTTTGGTGATTTTTTATCTCATCGAGGGCTTTTTGTCCGAAATAAGAGTAAAAAATTTGAATTAAAAAGTCCTCTGTTTCTCCACGAAATCAGAACAAATATGCGTCGATTAGATAACCATTTGAAAAATATTTTTGCCGATTGAAAACAAACATCTATTTTTGCGGCGTTTTTTGGAATTACGAATTAAAAGTCAATGATGGATAACAGAGTATGAGACAAAAGTTTAAATTTTTTACAGCGGTTGTGTTAATCTGTATTTTGTGGACGGCGACGGCTTGTTCCGCCGCTGGACAGCAGAAACCCGACGAGACCGATATAATGGAATATTCTTTCACTACGGGTTTGTTATCGAAAAAGGAAGCTTATCCAATAAGCGTCGGCACAACCTATTACATAGCGTCTGGCGGCGACGTATCTGCGGATGGGCTCACTCCGGAATCTCCAATGCCGTTTTCGCAAGTGGCAACGTTGCCCCTAACGCCCGGCGTAAGTGTGCTGTTTAAAAGGGGAGATAAATTCATAGGTCAGATTATCCTGAACGATGTTATCGGGCAAGACAATAATCCCGTTACCTTCGCTTCCTATGGCGAGGGTGCAAAGCCCGTAATCGAATTTGCCGGCAACCCCGTCGCCATTTCCAAATGCAGTAATCTGGTAGTACGCGATCTGACAATAAGCGTAATAGGTATCGAAAGACCGGACGGTCCGTCGCGCAGAGGCATCTATTGCACATACAACAATGTTGGAGCAAACAAATATCGCAATCTCTATATCGTGAACAATACCGTTTACAGCGGCGGAACCACGGTCAATGTCTTCGGAATATCCATTACCCACTCCGCGCCCACAGCAGGCTCCTGCGATGTTCTGACAGGGCTGTACGTTTTGGGCAATGAGGTTTATAACATTGGACGCAGCGGTATTGTGTGCCAAAGCTATATCAGCTCGCAGACGAATCCCAACGTGGGCAGAACCGATATTTTCAGAAACGTGCATTTCGACCGGAATACCGTTCGCGACGCAGGTCAGATAGGGATGTGGATTGCCAACGGTACAACCTGCACCATGAACCGAAACCTTGTGTATAACACCGGTATGTTCAAGGGAAAATCACTCGAAGGCGCGGGCGGCATGATGGCGTTAAACAGCGAAGATATCGACATTATGTACAACGAGTCCTGTAACAACCGCGACGCTACGGGGGGTTATGATGCAATGGCAATCGATATCGACTGGAATACCAACAACATCGACGTGCGGTATAATCACGCCAGCGGTAATATGGGCGGCGGAATCGGCACAATGTCCTGTTCAAACAGTTTTATCCGCAACAATCGCGTGGAAAACAATGAGTGCGCCACCAACATGAGCGCCCAAATACAAGTCAGCGATTTCACCGTAAGGGACAGTTTGATTCCGGTCGACAGGTACGCCGTTCGCAATGTCCATGTTACGGATAATTTGATAACAGGCACGCCCGACGGAAAGTCTATGTTCAGGGCACAGAAATTCAACGGCGACCCGACTTGGCAGAAAAACGAATTTACACGCAATCGTGTTGTATATGCGGGCGAGAACGCCGACAGTATAAATTGGATTTTTGTCGATATCGACGCGCCGTGGTATAAATTTGCAGACAACCGTTATTTTGCAGGGGATACAAGTGTGTTTAAATGCATCGACAACACTCCCGCCGCTCAAATCAATGGACACGAGGGCGCGGAAGCCTGTCAGTTTTCCAAAACCTTCCCGTCGTGGGCTAAGCGCGACGCAGGCTCGACTCTGTCGGTGTTAAATTCCGCCGTTCCGGGCAAGCCGTCAAAGCCTGTCGTAACGTACGAAAACGGCGAATTGAAGATTTCATGGAAAAAGTCCGACGGTAGAGTATGGCTGTATAACGTGTATTCGACAGAAACAGCCGCCGAAACAGTCGATTACCGTTGTATGCTCGGGCAGACCCGAAGCGAGAGCTTTGCCTTTAAGCCGGAGCATAAAGGCGTATATTACATAACTGTCCGCCCTGAATCTGAAACAGGAAACTACGGCGAAGATTTGAAAATAAAAATTATTGTATAATCATAAATATTTGAAATTATGGCTGTTTTTTATAAGAAAATGCAACGTTACAACCCTTTAAACAAGGCAATTGTAAAATGGTATCCGGTGCTGAGAAGCATAGGGGTATTGAAAACAAAAGAACTGGCAAAACTGATGTCGGACGAAACCACAATGAACCCCAAAGAAGCGGAAATGGCTATCTACGAGTTGGTCAAAATCCTCAAACGCGAACTAAAGGAAGGCAAAACAGTCAGTATCGACGATTTTGGAACGTTCATGCTCACCGCCTCAACCACCGGCGAAGATACCGAAGAGGCAGTCAGCGCGGGCAATATCACAGGGCTGAACATTCGTTTTCGCCCAAATGCCGACTTCAAAACCGAAATTGCAAAGGCTGAAATAAGAGCGTGGAAATAAGAATCCTTTAACAGACGCCCGTCTCGTCGTGAGGAGACGGGCATCTCCCTGTGGCGAGACGGGCATCTCCCCCATAAGGAGACGGGCATCTCCCTGCGGCGAGACGGGCATCTCCCGACAACGAGATGCCCGTCTCAATTGCGGATTTGTTAGATGAAAGGAAAACAGGCAATTGAATGGTGCAAATTTATTAATGAATAACTGATTAACTGGGCTAAATCTTTTTTTGAGGTGCTATTGATTTGTGCAGAAAACTCTGCTATGTCCCAAAGTCCCGCAGGGACTTTTGATTGTTCTGACGTGCATTTCTTAATAATATTCTAATAGATATTTTATCAATAGCACCTCAAAAAAAGATTTAGCCGTGATTTTTTATCTCATCGAGGGCTTTTTGTCGAAATAAGAGCAAATATATATGCCTGAAAATTAATGATTAATAAAACAAAAAAACAGAAACAAAATCTATTTGATATTTTATGATTACCTTTGCCGCCCGTAAATAAAAATAAAATATGAAGATTGCTTTAATAGGATATGGCAAAATGGGCAGAACCATAGAGCGTTTGGCTCTGGAACGCGGACACTCAATAACGGTGCGTATCGATGTGAACAATACAGCAGATATTCGTTCTGCCGAGTTTAAATCGTCGGATGTGGCAATTGAATTTACATCCCCCGAAACGGCATTCAAAAATGTTGCAACAGCCTTGGAACTTGGCGTTTCGGTAGTATGCGGAACAACGGGCTGGACAGATGGAATCGAAGAAATTAAACGTCTTAATGCCGAAAAACAGCAAGGCTTTATCTATTCGTCAAATTTCAGTTTGGGCGTGAATATTTTTTTCCACATCAACCGCAAACTTGCCGAAATTATGAACCGTTATCCCGACTATTGCCCTGCAATAGAGGAAGTTCATCACATACACAAAAAAGACGCGCCCAGCGGTACGGCGCTCACTCTGGCAGAGGATATTATCAGCCGCAGCGCGTTCAAAAAATGGTCGATAGACAACGAGGAGGGCGCGTTGCCTATCAACGCTATCCGTCGTGGCGAAGTTCCGGGCATCCATTCTGTACGCTATGAAAATGAGGTGGATACGATAGAAATTACGCACAACGCCAAAAGTCGCGACGGCTTTGCACTTGGAGCTGTGATTGCGGCAGAATATCTTGCCGGCAAAAAGGGCTTTTTTACGATGAAAGAGGTTTTGGGACTGGAATAATTGCGATGATTAACAGACATTTCAAATGTGTATTGAGCCTTGCGATGTGCTGCAAACTGCTGGCAACAGGCGCACAGGCGGGAAATTTGACCGGCATTACCGGCGGCTTCGATGGCGCTGTGGTATATTATGTTGTTGAAAACGGAGCGCAATGCCTCATTTATAAGGCAATATCCGCCGACGACGGAAAAATTGGCAAAGGAGTTCCCGACGAAGCTTTGAACAAATATCTTGAAGGATACAAGGTTAAAACCCCTTTTTTGACATACGACGGGCGATTTCTGTATTTCAGCGCCAGCAATGCGGAAACACGAGGCTTTGATATTTTTTGCACCCGCCGAGAAGGCGATCAATGGACAAAGCCACAGGCTGTTCCGGTATTAAGTTCGGAATACGACGACCTTTCACCCTCGCTTCCGGCAAATAATCTGACAGTATATTTTGTAAGGCATAATCCCGAAATCGAATGTCTAAGTATCTATACCTCAAATCGAGAGAACACCAACTGGTCGTTGCCGCAACTGCTGCCTCCGCCAATAAACGCAGGCTGCGAACCTTTTGTGCAAATATCGCCCGCCGGCGAAATAATGCTCTTCGCCTCCGACCGGTTGCTGGATAAGAAGAAAAAGAAATACAGCCTGTTTGCCTCGACTCTGGCAGGCAAGGTCTGGCTGCCGCCGGTGGCTGTCGAAGAAGCAGTAAATGAACACAGTAATCCCAACGCTTTTATTGTGAAAAACAAAATCATGATAGCCACGCCAACAGTCGATGGCGTTGCTGTAAACGAGGCGTCGCGGGTGGCAAGCGCCTCCTGTACGCGGCTCGTCGGAACGGTTAAAGACGAATATGGCAAGCCGCTTGCAGTGGAAATCACTGTCCGCGACTGCTATACGAATGCCATTGATACAAAATCGACAAACGACCCGATAACAGGCGAATACAGCCTCACTATCCCCAACGGCGGACTGTACAGTGTCGCCTGTCGCAAAAAACTTGGACCCGAAAAATCGGAGATAATTAATACAATCGACAATGTTCCCGAACAGAATGTACACAAAGACATTGTGATAGCCTCGCGTGCAAAACTTAGCGTAAACGTGCGGGACGGAATAAATAACAAGGCAATTGATGCTGATATAAAGGTGTTCGACAAAAACGAAACGGTTAAAACCACACATCTCAAAACAGGGGTATATGAACTCGAAATTCCTGTGTTTGAGAATATAGAAATCGAAATCAGCCAGAAAAACTATCTGAAAGAAAATCTGAATATCAATCTGAACAGTAGCCCCGAATTTTATGAGATATATCACGAAATCAGCCTCAAACCCGATTTGCGTCCGGGTAAACTGAAAATAACCGATCTCGTTTCAAACAAGGGTCTGAATGCCGGTGTGAAGGTGAAAAATCTTGACGCGGCTGACGAAAAAATATTCATTAACAGTTCATCAACAGGAATATACGAGTTTAATATCCGCAAAAACAACAAATATTCGATAAGCGTCGCCATGAAAGGATACTTCTATTATTATACGGTGTGGGAGGCGGACGCTCATCGCATAAGCCAGTCGATGGAGGTAAAGCCTGTGCCACTGAACGAAACGGGCAAAATAGCAATGACAAACCTGATATTCGAGCCCGGCGAGTCGAACCTCTCGCCCGAAGCCACCGGCGAACTCGAATGCGTTGTTAATGTGCTGCAGCATAACCCTGAATATGACGTAAATATCACCCTCTACCACTCTGCCACAGAAAAAGAACAGACACAAAACCGTATCCGAACAGTGTCGTCGTTCATGGAGTCGCAACAAATTCCGAAAACACGCTATAAAATAGACGCAATAGCCGGAAATACAAAACCGGAAATCCAGTTTGTGAAAAAAAGATGAGAACGAAATGGATATTTGGAGTAAAGAAAAACGGTCGGAATGTATGTCGAAAATACGGTCGAAAGATACAAAACCGGAAGTGGCATTGCGCAAGGGGTTGTTTGCAAGGGGATTTCGGTATCGTGTGAACGATAAAGCATTGCCAGGGAAGCCCGATATTGTTTTGCCGAAATATAAAACCGTAATTTTCCTGCACGGCTGTTTCTGGCACAGGCACGAGGGTTGCAAATATGCCTACACTCCGAAAACCAATACAAAATTTTGGGTTGATAAAATCACTTCAAATGCTGACAGAGACAAAGTTAATTTGCAGAAACTTATGGTGTTGGGCTGGAATGTTCTAACGGTCTGGGAATGTGAAATCAGACACACTTACAAGCACAATATTACACCGTTGATTGACAGAATTGAAGCGGCTTTGCTTGCACAAATTCCAAAGAAAATAACTGTGAAATTTTATGAGGAACGCGAAAACGAAATTTTAATGGTTGCCGAAGAGGTTGTTGAGTATAAGCGGACGCCCGTCAAATCCTGATTCCAAATTTCTTCAATTTCTTCAATGATTTGTATGCATGTAACAGAGCTTGTTCTTTTATGAGTTCTTTCTTTGTCAATGAGATGCGAACTGATTTAGCATTTGCCGTTTCAATGTTAGTGAAAAGTTTGGTTTGTTCGGCGATTGCAAGGGCTTTATCCCAAAGTTCTTTTGAAATGAGTTGCAATCTGTCGTAAATGGATTTTATGTCAGGCATTTCCGTATCTTCAAGTTTTGACAGTGCTTTGCTTTCGTTTATTATTTCTGTATTTTCAGAAATAAAATCAAGCACCCGCTTTGCAAATGAAATATCAGCAGGAACAAAATTTTTTTCATATCTGATTTTCATATAAATGTCAAACGCACTCATACAAGCAAAGTTGCCCTGTATGCTATTCTTATCAATATAGTACCTGAATCCGTCCCAAAATTTAATTCCCAATTTATAAATTTCACTAACTTGAAAAATATAATCTTCAATAGGATTGTCGGCTTTTTCTTTCTCTTTTTCTCTCAAATCACGTTCTTCTTCTGTAATAAAACTGTCTTTCAAAATTTCAAGCAAATTTTCAGAATATGGTGTTTCCTGCAATTTTTTCCACGATGATTCACGTTTTGCATATTCAGAAATTAGACTGTTGCTTGCTTCCAATACTATGTGATCATAAACAAATACAAGCAATTGTTTCAGATGAGAGTTCAGTGGATCATCAATCTTTTGTGTTTCGTATATTTTCCAAAGGTCAAGACGGTTATCCGTAAGAAAATGAAAATATGAAACAGTATAAGCAACCGTTAGCGCTTTGATACTTGTGTCGCCGATTGCATCAACGCCTTTTCGCCCGAACAATTTATCTACTTGCTTAAAAACAATTGCATTGGCAATGAGTTTTTTATAAAAGTTTTCGCCCGGAAATTTATTTTTTTCAACAAGTTCTTTTATCTTCTTGTTATAATGTACAAAGTTTTTCTGCGACCCTTGTGCAACATAATGAGGCTCTAATTCCCAAGCATTTATGAATTTTGCAACATCTGATTTTATAAATTTCAGATTTGATGGATTTTGCTCTTTGAATTTCTTTTGCTGCGCGGGTGTTTGTTTGTTCAACGTTTCTCGATACTGCCCGTTGGCACGTTCAAAAAACCACAGATACGATTGATTTCTGTTTTCAGGATTGATGACATATTTCTTCCTCGACAAATTTTCAATTTGAATAAAATAGGGATTATTTGACGACAAATCAAGTTCAGATACTTTGTTTTGACTGTTTGCAAAACGTGAAATATTAGGAACTTCGATATTCTTCTGCTCTCTGTCTTTTATTACTGTCAATTTCATTTGAACAAAAATTTTGCTCAAATCGGCATCTTTGAATTTTTTTTGAGTATGGTAAAGCGAAGCCGTTGTTTGTCCGCCATTTACTATTTGAAAATCATTTAATTTTGTAATAATCATCTGATTGTTTTCGATTTTTGTTTCAACGCTTTCCGCTGTTGCTGAAATCCCATTATTGTATGGCAAAAACATTTGAGGCTTTTCGCGGATTGTATCTCTAATCCCTTTGTTGAATTTTCCTGCCTGTCCCAAAAATGCACGTACATTGCTTTCTAACAGTTCATTTGAAAATTCCTTATAGAGTTTTGCCAGAATTTCGCCCGGAACTATCGCCAAATAACAATCGTACATTTCGTCTTCTATTGGAACTTGCAGACACTGCAACCCTTTTCTCCCGTCTGTAAATTTCTCAAAATCAATTTCTATCGGTTCATGAATGCTGTTCGATTCGTTGATTTTGAAAAGTCGGGCAATATCCCAAGTTTCAACCTGAACTTCAATGTTGGCAACTTCAAATTTTTCTTTTTCGTGATTTGAAAAACCGTTAAGCAGAAAAAACACTTTAATTCTGTCGAAATCGTCTGCCTGTTTTCCAATGATTTTTCCAAGTTCGTTTAATTCAGTAAGCGAAGAATCAAGATAGTCAATGTGTCGTTTGAGTGCAGCGTTGATAAAACGTTTTATCTGATTGAGTGCTTTGGTGTAATCGTCTTTTGAAATATTGTAGTTGTAAGCGTTTTTTTCATCTGTAACAAAATTGGTTATAAACAAATTTAGCGTTGTATAATATGTTTTTCCATTTTCGTCCTTATATTGGTCTTGCAAGCAATAACCGTTTATTTTCCAGTCAATTCCACCCTGACTGTTTGGGTGAATGTATGACAAAACTCTTGCACCTTCGGATTTTCCGATTGATTCTAAAACTTCAATACAGTATTCGGTAAATTTGTCTTCAAAACTCGTACCTTCGCCTTCTGAATAAACAAGCGAGGCAACATCTGATTTTAATTCTTCTATGTAATTCTGTAATGCTCTTTCCATAATTAAATTTTCGGCAATACGTCTTCAATGTCTATCATAAATTTTTCAATAGCAGACAGTTCGATTGAATATTTTACATCGTAAATACTCAAAGGAATTTGATTTTTTACAATTTTTGGAAACTCTGAATTGACATCAAAAACAAAGTTTTTTTTCAAAGAATATTGTTTATTGTAATGCGTTTTATCGTCTTCAAAATAGCCAATTAACATTAAGGTTTCATTAAAAAGTTTCAATTCTTCTGTATTTATGATTTTTCGTCTGACTTGCTCAACTAACGAATTTAACGAAAAACCGTTCTCTTTCACGTCTTCGGCGGCATATAAAAGCAAAAACAACTCGTTAAGATTTTGCGAATCTAACTGTCTTTCGTTCGAAACAGTTACTTTTGGAGTTTTTGAGGAAGTAAATTTTACTTCTATTCCAATTGTACCAAAAGTAAAATCTTTGTCTTCAAAATCACTACCTGTCCAAGCATTGAGAATAGTTGTAGCAGATTTTTCTTTTTCAAGCAAATAATTGAAAAAAAGCAATTCGCCGATAAGCCCTTTTTGCTGTTCACTATTCAGCCCATTGAAATTGATTTTATCAAACAGTTTTTTCCATTTTGCAATCACATTCAGCGTTTTGGTTAATGCTTCGTTCTCGGTTACACAGTCAAAAATATCTTCTAAAACATTTTGTATAAACAGTGAAAATATATCTTTCAAATCATTGTCTAACAGATAAATATTAAGTTCAAGGATATTTTCTAATTCAATCGGAAAAATTTCAACACCTCTGAAACGGTAATTTTTCAATTCGGGAATTTCTACTTTCTTTGAAACCGACAAAATAAACAAATGTTGTCCTGTAATGTGGTTGGTTGCAGCATAACAATTCAGGTGCGGTATATCATCAATTTTTGTCTTAATGATAATATCGCCTGTCGGTTTTTGACTATCCCATATTGTCTTAATGTTTATCATAATCTATTTATTTTCAGTGTCGTCATCAAACATTAATTCCTGTTCAAGATTTGGATTGATAGCAGCTGTGTATGAAACTTTAATTTCATTATCTAATTTTGGGAAATGCAAACTGAACCCGACAATTGGAATATTGTTTTTTACATTTTGTGTACCTCTTTCGTCTAATGCGTAAATCAACAAAAGTCCTTTATTTTCTTTTGCTCGCTGTTCTTTTATTTCAGCGTAAGTTGCCTTTTTTTCTGACAAATCCACTTGACGGTCGCCTGTCTGGTCTATCTGATTTTTTGAAATTAAATAATATTCACCTCCTCTGCCAATTTGCTGATTACGAACACTGCAAGCCATTGTAATTTTTCTCCCGCTGTATTCTAATTCATAAATCGCAACATTTTCATTTTTTTCTCTTTCTTTTTTTGGCGTATTACCCTTGTAATCAATGAAAACCCGGCTATCTGTATTTGAAATAATGCAAATACTCCATTCTGAAATTTTGTTGCTTTTTGCCTGTTCTTTTATGTAACTGCTTATTGTGCCGTAAATCGTACCATTTTTAATGCTTGGCTGGTCAATTTTATAAGAGTCAATAAAATCACATAATGGCTGAATATCAACATTTTGAATAAGCAAATAGCGGGTTGTATTTTTAATCGTTTCAATATATCCGAAACCTATCGACGAAACAAGTTTTTGCAATGATTTAAAGTTATTTTCAATTGCTGTCTTTGTTTTCAACAATTGATATGTTTGAGGATTTGTTCCTGAAAAAGAAATTTCGTATTTTTCAGTAAAGTGCATTCTTGCCACACTTGTAATTGTCAGTAATCCATTGTGATTTAATACTTTTAATTTGAAATCCGTCGGACGTTTCAGCGCGGCTGTCATTTCATCAAAATCGTTTCGCATTTCTTCGGTAGCCATGGTTATATGGTTGAACCATTGGAAAATCTGGTCGGTTGTGAATAAACGGCACAAATCTACATAACCAGGGCGGTAGCCGAACCAGCGTCCCATTTGCATAAGCGAATCGTACATTCGGGTTGTGCGTATGTAGTAACTTATTGACAGTCCTTCAAGTGTAATTCCTCTTGACAAACGGCTTCCGCCAACTGCAATTACGGAAAAACCGTTTTCGTAGCGACTATAGTCAATTTCTTCAATGTTGTGATATTCGAGATTTGTGGTTGAGCGTGTGCCATGAACTGAACGAACTTCAATTTTGGAAACGGCTTTTTTGAGTTCTTTTTTGACTTCTTCCCAACTATGCTGTTTTATTCTTATGTCCGTGTAATCAAGATTTTCCATAACATTTTGTGTCGCAGGCAGAAAGTCGTTCTCGTAAATAGTCTGTAATTCCTGCAATATTTTGGCATCCTCACTTTGAATATTATCATTATACTCCCGCATTTTTTCATTAACAAGATAAGCCACTCTGTCAATCCAGCGGACAAGCAGCGCAACGTGAACAAGCATGGAATTATGTTTGTTTTCCTGTCCCCGAAGTCGGCGGATTGTGCAGGTAAGTACAAATGATTTTATTGCATGTTCCAGACTTGGTGGAAGATACTCGGGCAAATCGTCTTTGTTTTCTCTGGTTATTGTTTTGAAAAAAGGCGGGTCGTAATCGTTGATTTCCCTATAAATGTCCAACGGTTCTTTTGTCAGTTCGGGTATTGGGTTTTCGTAGCCGAAAATTTTTGCCGCACCGATATAATTGGATGGCGCTTTTATATTTATGATAAAATCACGCGGAAACAAGTCTTCGCCGATTTTGTATTGTTTGCCTTTTACAATTGTTGTAAGTGATTCATTGAAATCTTGTGGAATAAAAAGATTTGCATAAGGCGTAGCCGTATAACCGATAAAAGTGTTTTGATTGAAAATGTTTAACAGTGTGCGAATTAGACGGTTTATTGTTTTGATTTCGTTAATGTCTCGTGTAGCATTTACAGAGGCGGAATCAGCCTCGTCATCAATGATTAAAGCGGGAACATCAAATAATTTTGGCGTTCCGTCTATATTTTTGATATTTACATCTTTTGAAAACCAGTCAATCAGATTTTCGAGGATACTTTTGTTTTTTTTGATTACGAAAACGACAGGATTGTTGCCAATCGGTATATTTAGTCTGTTTGCAACTGCCTGATTAAAATCACCTTCGTCATTATTTTTGTAGTACGAAGAAGTGAGCGAATAAATATCAGTTTTTGCATTAAACTTGCCAACACCAACAACACGGTTTTCTTTTTCTCTTATAAAAGCAGAACTATTTCTGCCAATATATCCAACATCTATTCGTTCTTGCGTTTGTCGGCGTAACGAACTGATAGTTCCTGCAATAACAATTATCACTTTATAACCTGCATCTGTTGCTTTGTTGATTAATCCAACATAATTTGACGTTTTGCCCGACTGAACGTGTCCTACCACCATTCCTCGCCTATCCCACGCACCTATTTTTTTAGGATTTACGCACTTATCTAAAATTCTGTCCGTAAAATCATCTAAATCATTAACAGGAAATGAGGGATCATTTTCAGACATATACAGTTTGTATCTGTTCCAAAGTTCAAATTTTATATTTGCTTTTTCTTCGTTAAGCCAAGGCTCAATATTGTCCTCCAAAATAGTAATTGAACCTGATCCAATATTACATTCAGCACATAAAATTTCAAAAAGTTCTTGTATATCAACAGTCAAAAATTCTTTTGCAGAAACAATCTTTTCATTGATAATTTTCTTTATATTTTCTTCATTACGTTGCTCTTTTGGCAACATATTCAAAAAAGCGTGACAAACTAATTTTGCCGTGTGGTTGATATCATTTATCATATTGCTCATTTTAGATAATTGCTGATTAACGGAAATAGATTGAATGGCGTTGCACTCATAATTTGCTGACGGGCCAAACTATCTGTAATCCCTTGTGAAACATATATTTTGTAAAGTTCAACAGCCAAAGCAATTAGTTCATCGCTTGGTGTTTCGGGTTGTTTTTCTAATTCGTGATACACAGGGTCTTCATTTTGATTGCTCAAAATAAGTTCTATCGGCACATTGTTTTCCAGCAATTTCAATGCTTTGTTTACCAATTTGCTGTTTTCAGCAATTAACAAACTGATAATCGGATGTTTTCTGTTGATTTTGTATTTTTTCAGTCCTTCGCGTGTTATTTCGTCTTTCCAAAGTGGCTCAAAGTTTGGATTTGTAGTTTCTGAACTTGTTTTTTGTCCTCGCCAATTGTAACGTTGAGCCGATTTCATAATTGCAATTTTTGCAATTCGTGTAAGTTCTCTGCGTATTTCAATCGGTGGAGTGGCAGTAGATTTCTTAATATCAAGTTGCCAGTTAAAATCATTTTCGTTTGTGAAATTAACGGAAATCCGAGCCAGTTTTGAGTAATCGCGTTTCTTTTCAATGCCAAGCCAATCGCCTGCCACGAGTAACCTATCGCCACGATAAACGTAAAAACCCTGATGTTGAAACCATCCGAGTGAACCACCCGTTTTTTCGTATTTTTCTTTTCCAATTTCTGACATGTGAGGAAGAATAAAATAGATAATCTCAACATTTCCAAAAGTTTCTGACTGTCCCATTTCAGGTTTTGGCTCAAGATTCAGTAAAAATGGATTGTATGCTTCCAATTTTTCATTTTGAAAAATGATTGTAATCCTTTTATTTTCAATAAACTTGTGGAAAACCAAACTCAAATGTTGTTTTACGTTCATCATTTCCTGATAGAAAGCATTTTTGACGCTTTCGTTATCCGTTTTTGCGTGTCCAACAATTCTGTCTAATTTTTCCCACAATACCAAAGTGCCTGAGTTTTCAATTTTTGATAGAAATATTTCGTCTGAAACAAAATCCAACAAGCACCATTCATTTTCCTGATTGACAAAATCAATATCCCAACAGCGTTTTACTGTTGCATAATCTGCCCGTTTTGATATGCAGGTCAGCCGTTTGCATTGTGAAAAAGAGGCAGTTTTCAGCCCCATTCCGAAACGTCCTAAATCGTTTGCGGCTCTTTCTTCTTCAGGGTCTTTACTTCCCGGAGTCATCGCAAGGACAAGTTCATCACAATTCATTCCGTCGCCATTGTCGGCAATAAAAATAAATGAATGTTGTCCGTCCCATTTGTAATCAATTGAGATTTCCGTTGCGTTTGCGGAGATGCTATTATCCACAATATCAGCGATAGCCGTTGATAAATTGTAACCAAAACTTCTGTATGAATTGATTGTGGATTTGGGACTTGGATTGGCTATTTCGGCTTTTTTGTATTCCATCACTGTAACTGATATTTTAATTCTTCTGCAATTTTATGAGCCAAAACCACAGGAACAGCGTTACCTATTTGCCTGAAAGCTGCGCTTCTGCTGCCCTCGAAATAATAATCGTCAGGAAATGACTGTACCCTTGCGGCTTCGCGAATGGTTATTGAGCGTATTTGCTGTAAAGATGGATAAATATAATAGTGTCCGTCCATTGCAATATGAGCGACGACAGTATGACTACAACCGTAAGGGTCAACTACTTGAAAACGGTTAAGAAATGACTGTTTATTATTCTGTGTTTGTAATTCAGGAGGTAAATTCGCATAATTCAAACGTTCCTTTTTGTCTAACCACAAATCTATCGCTCTCCTATAAATTTCCATATCAATAAGATTATGGGGGCGGGCAATATGCTGTGTTGTAAAATCAAAGTCGCTGTTGCGGATATTCGATTTTTTCAGATATTTCATTTTTGAAAGAGGTTTTGTGTATTTGATGGGAGCGCATAACTGACCTTCGCCGTGTTTTCTTTCCGGCAAATCAATAAACAAATCTTTTAAAACTTCGTATTCTTGTGGTTCCAAACGCAAATCAGGATAATGAAAATTAGTGCCTTTTCTCCAACCCACAAAAATAATTCTTCGTCTATGTTGTAAAACTCCATAATTAGACGCATTTAACACTTCCATAGCGGGTACATATTCTGCTTGATTAAGCGCATCTAATAAATCTAAAAAAATCTTACCTCCCTTTGCTGATTGTATGCCCAAAACATTTTCAAACACAAACATTTTGGGTTGGTAGCGTTCCAAAAACTTGACATAGTACCTATAAAGTTCATTGCGCGGGTCGTCCAAAACCTTTTCTTTCATTCTTGCTCTGCCAATTACTGAATACGCTTGGCAGGGCGGACCGCCAATGATAATATCAACCTGCCTATCGCCTTTCAGTTTATCAACCTTTGCAAAAATATCTTCTATTGTGTCCTCACCGATTGTCTCGTGAATAACAGTGTCTATTATTTCCTGCGGGACTTGTGCCCACAATTTGCTGCCGTCTTCCTTTTCCTGCTTTTCGTACAAGTATTTTTTGTATTTTTGCAGTTGATTATTTGCTTTCAACCAGTGAAAAGCCGCTCTTGTTTTCAGCGTATCACATGCATACTTATCCATTTCAATATGTGCCAAAGGTGTATAACCTGCCCGAATAAAACCTTCGGACAAGCCGCCTGCTCCGGCAAACAAATCTATGAAATTCAAAGTATTTACCATATAAACAACTATAATTTTACGGTGCAAAGTTAATATCTTTTTTCGATATACCATTCAATCTCGCAAAAAAACATCTCATCAGAAGGTAAATTCTCTGATTTTGACAATGCATTGTCATGAAATTTTTGCCGGAAATTCTGACCGAAAACTGAGGAGCAATTCTTTGGATTGAGGTCGGTAGCATGGTTTTGCCATTATTTCACCATTGACTGGCAGGTTGATTTTAATTGGAGGCATTGCTAAATAGTGTCTGTCTATAAAGTCTAAAATCCTGAACAAAAGGATATAATCAGGCATGAAAAATAAATTTGCATATCACCTCGACTTTTTTTCAACCATCATAAAGATTTTTTCAATCCAAAAATGGCAAATCCAGCCATTTACAACTCGGTAAACGGTTGCGAATATAGTTTTTGAGATAATTCTCGGTGTCGTGGCAAATCAGGGGATTGTCGATTGTGGATTTATTGTACACAAGTGTATCGACCCTGATATTGTTGGCTTTGCACAATTCCAGCGTCAGCAGAGTGTGGTTTATGCTGCCGAGTTTTGGCGAACTGACCACAATAACGTGAAGTCGCTGTTTTTGAATGAAATCGAGCGTTGTAATCCGTTCTGTTACGGGCGTCATCAATCCTCCCGCACCTTCAATAAGAACAATGTCGTATTTTTTTGACAATAAGTCAGTTGCAGCCGTTATACTGTCGATATTAATATTTCGGTTATCAATTGCGGCAGCCAGATGCGGCGAAGCCGGATAACTCAAAACAATTGGGCAGGTTGTGCCGTCCAAATCGACGGGCAACAGGCTGATGCCCATTATTTTACGGTGTGTTTCAATATCTTCCGAAATGCCCGTGTTTCCGGTCTGAATAAATTTCTGTGTAATCACACGTTTGCCTTCCATTGCATATTGTCGGGCGATATAGCCTGTGGCATAACTCTTTCCAACATTTGTGTCGATGCCGGTTACAAAAAATACTCTGCTTTTCATTTTTTTTCAAGTATCAGATATATAGGATTATATGTAAGTTGTACTTTTGATTTATCGGGAAAAAGTTCTCGGTATTTTTGGCAAAACAAATCAAGACTTTTTCTTGTTCTGAACATTCCTTTCGAGTTCGCATTTACCCCTGTATTTTTCAGATGCACAAGTATATCAGTGGGAGAATCGAAAATCGTTGGAATTTCTTCTTCGGAAATATGAATCCGCCGAAATTCATCCTCGAATAGTTCGGTCAATTCGACTGGCGAAAAATAATGCAGCCCCGTTCCGGTTATTTGCCTGATTTCTCGAAGATTGTTTTTGCCAAAGGTCGAAAGAAACATGCGTGCGCCCGACGGGAGCGATTTTGCCGCTTTTTGGCTGAAAACTTGCATCCTGTTGAACCACTGTATTGTGGACGAGGAAACAATCATATCGATATTTGCCGGATAAGCAATTGACTGAGCATCGCCCGCCATAAACTCAAACGTATTCTCTTTAAACAGGTTACGCATACAAATTTCAACCTTTTCGTTGATATCGTTGAGATAAAATTTTGCGCCGACAAATGTGTCGAGCATTTTAGCGGTTAAAATACCTGAACCACAACCAATTTCCAAAATATTGCGAACATTTGGCGTACAATAGTCGCACACAAGCGAATGCAGGCGCTCGGCAATTTTTCGTTGGGCGTCGGCGTTGTCGTTATAAGTATCCAGACTTTTGCCAAATGCCTGTTTAATACGTCGTTCCCTGATATTTTCGGCAGGAGCAAAAAAGCGCACAGGCAAGCCTGCCGCAGCCAGAATTTCGGAAAGCGTCCCGTCGGCAAATGGAATATGTTCTGATTTTATTGTCAGGGTTTTGACTCCCTTTTCCAGCCATGCGTTCACAAGATTTTCAAGAGGAAAAATTTTGTCGTTTTCCGAAACTATCGCCAGATTCCATTTCAAGCCTTCAGTCTGTTTTTGCAATGCAAGTTGGTATAACACATGCAATTCGGCGCTTTGATTGGCAGAGTTGCGGTCGGGCATAAATTTGGCAAATCGTTTATACGCCGACAATCCGCCGGCAATGCGCAAATAAAATTTTTCTCTGTTGGTTTCGTTGAACGAATTTAGAGTGGCGAGAAAAATTTTTTCGGGAATACCACGACTGTTATCAACCGGTGAAACAGAGCCATTTACAGCCACTGCCACCGCAAGATTGGCAATATGTGCGGCATAAAAATCGGCAACAAATACGCCAAACGACCATGCCAGAATTTTCACCACATCGTATTTGCCCACAAAGTCTAACTGTTTGAATTCAAGTTCGGAATAGTCGTACAGCGAAACAATATCGTGTCCGTTGCATTCAATTTCCCGAAACATTTTTGCATCGAATCCCCAACCGTTGAAAATCACCAAAATCTGTCTGTTTTTCTCCTTTTTATGCCAAAATATTTTCATTTAAATTTATAATTAACCAAAATACTGTAAACATTCTTATTTTTTAATTTTTTTAATTTTTTTAATTTTTTTAATTTTTTTAATTTTTTTAATTCTTTTAATTCTTTTAATTCTTTTAATTCGTGATTTTTAAATCAAAAATCAAAAATCAAAAATCAAAAATGCTCTCATAAATATTGTCGATATGTTTGCGGTTCATTGCAGCAACAAGCGAAAGTCGTATTCTTGCCTGCCCTAAAGGCACTGTGGGATAGCGCACTGGCATAGCCCATACTCCATTATTTCGCATTTTTTCGGAAAGATTTATGCAGGCTTCATTGCTGCCCGTTACAATGGGAACAATATGAGTATTACCCATAACCGGTTGTCCTTCAAGTTTATTCCTCAACAATCGGGTTATTTCGGCAAGATGCTCTCTTTCTTTTTTCATTTCTACAATTTTTGATACAATAAATTTCGACCACAGCACGTTCAGCGGTGGAGCGGCGGTGGTGAAAATCAGTGTACGCGATTTATTTACAAGCCATTGCTTGGTCAGTTTGTTGCAAATCAGGAATGCGCCTTCCGAAGCCGCCGCCTTTCCCAAAGTACACACAAGATAATCGATGCGATTGGTGAGACAATTGTTGTGAGCGCAGCCCAGCCCGCTTTCTCCAACAACGCCAAAAGCATGAGCCTCATCGACATATAATTTTGATCCGTACTTTTCTTTCAGTTCAACAATTCGTTTCAGGTCGGCAGTGTCGCCATCCATACTAAAAATGCTTTCGGTAACAATAAAAATGGATTTGTATCGACCGGCGTTATGCGAAAGTATTCGTTCCAGATCATTGTAATCGTTGTGTTTATAGCGTTTAAATTCGGATGCGCACAGTTTTATTCCGTCAATCAAACTGGCGTGCACAAGTTTGTCGGCAACCACAAGATCGTCCTTTTCGACAAGCGCCGGCAAAATGCCGATATTTGCATGATAACCAGAATTATATACCAAACATTCGTTGCCATACAGTTCGGACAGATATTCTTCAAAGCCTTCGATATGAACATCGTTGCCGGTAAGCAAACGCGACGACATTGCGCCCATCAAATAGTTGGACATGTCGAGCGTCTGAAAAAATTCTTCCTGCAACCCGCTCATTCCCGAAATACCCAAATAATCGTTCGACGACAAATTCAGATACCGTTGTCCCTCATATTCAATATATATGCCATTTCTGCCAAGAGTTTTCAATTCTCTCAGCAGACCATTTTCTTTCAATTTTTTTAATTTATCTTCCAAAATAACCGCATAAAAAAAAATCTTATTTCATAGTATAAAATATAAGTATCGGATTGTCGTCTTCCGCATTGTATGTATCAAGAAGTTTCATGATTTCTTCATCGTAATCTTCTCGTTTATAAATGTCTCGTTCCAGATGATTGTTGAAATTAGCGATATGTATCTCGTCCCATATCCTTACAAAAGTATTGTCGAAAGCGTAATAAATTAATCTGAAATCCGGAGTAGATTTAGAATAACCGGAGAGACAAACACCTTTATCTGTCTTTTTGTTCCATATTATTGCATTATGTGCCCAATTTCCCTGTTGTGAAACATCGTTAAAATCGCAGCAGATAAACGATTCTGTTTCAAAAATATTGTTAAATCCCATTGTATATCCTTTTTTTCCAACGGCTCTTATTGTTGATATCAAATCTCCATCCGTTTCAGAAAATATTTTGTTTAATGTTTGTAAATCTGCTACGGGTTTTTCACGTTCAATAAACATACGCGGGCGTATTTCCTTATTGGAATATGAAAAAACAGTATCGCAAAACACTGATATAAAACTGATTTTATTGTTTATTACACTATAAGGATGTTTGTGAATTCCCATAGACATTTGTTTGTCCGATTTTAGCGGATATGGATAAAGACAGTTTGCTGCGTACTGCTTTGTTGCGTCAAGAATAGAACATTCACAATTTGTTCGCCAGTTTGTTCCTGAATAACAGAAAATTTCATTTTCGTTTAAATACGATAAACGACGAAAAAATACAGTGGAATTTTTTTCTACCTCTACTGTGTTTTGATATTTTCCGTATAAATCGTATTGAAGTACAGCGTTTTTCATTGGGTCGAATATATTTATGGTTTTTCGTTCGGGATTAATATAAAATGCATTCAAAGAAACATATTCTTCAGGTCCCAAGCCTTCTTTTCCTATATTTTGAAGATATTTGCCATTCATATCAAATTTCTTTAACGATTTTCCCTGTCGGTCAAGAATATAAATGTGTTTTTCAAAGATTTCCATTTGTGTAATTTCTCCAAGAATACTTTCGTCGGTTGATTCCAATTTGACATATTTTGTTTCCAAAAAATATTCGGGATGACTTTTAGTTAAATCTTCCACCTGTTCACAGTCCGAAACTTTCAATATCGGTATATCCAAAGTATTGGACGCCTTCTTTTTATCTCCACATGCACACAGTGAGATACATAGAATTACGATAAACAAATATTTTTTTGTTAACGTAATCATTATCGCCGAAATAGCGATGTCGGTAATAATTCTTTTTATTGTCATAATCTAAAAAATTTAATTGTTTTCTTTTTAATAAATAATGTTTTCATAAGGCGTTGATATTCAGGCGTAATACTTTGGTTTTAATTCTGTCATCTTTTGATGATTTTCGCTGTACACGCCAAATTCCCGTACCAGATCTGTACCCTCGCCAACTGCCACATAATGCGACCGGCTACCTGCATCAATCCCCGCGGCATGGGGACTGGCTACTTCAATCAAAATCTTTTTCTTCTTAATCATCTTTCTTAATATTAATTTTTTTAAAATGTCCATAAGGATGCTCTTTTCTGTTTTTATATTATTCTGAGCGGGTTACCTGCGTACCGCCATTGAAAACGGACTCTGCATCCCAACCATGATTCTGCTCTTGCTGTAAGCAACATTTTGGCTTCGGTCAGGCATGGAACAGCGCCGCAAAATTACACATTTTTTTTTACTTGCAAACATGTTTGTGCGTTATCTTTGTATAACAGTTAATTACATTAACAAAGGATTCTGCATAAATCAATATCTCCTCAAACTTTTTCTGAGCCGTATAACTACAACAACGTTCATGAATGGGGCGACCTGCGTTACGGAAACCGCACAGTTAATGCCATTTCCGACCTTCTCAATACCGTTTCCAAGAACGTAAGCAATTCTGTTACAGGAACATTTTTTGCAGAATGGAATATTTTGCCCTCATTGAAGGCGCGAGTCAGCGCAGGGCTCAATCTGGTAAACGCCACACAGAATTTTTTTGCGCCCTCCTCTTCGGCAGCAGGATTTCTTGCCAAAGGTTACGGCTCGGCAGGAAACAGGCGTACCGATTCGTGGCAGTATGAATACACACTTAATTATAACAGGACATTCAACGAGATACATGTATTCAATATCCTTGCCGGATACACAACGCAGACAGGCGATTCGGAACGCACACTGGTGGCGGCAAGCAATTTCTCGAACGAAACCCTGAACTATCACAACCTGCAAGCAAGCGAGGGTCTGATTGCTCCGATTACATCGGCAAGTAAATCAATACTTAACTCTTTGCTCGGACGACTGAATTATACGTTCAACAGTAAATATAATCTGACGGCAACATTGAGAGCCGACGGGTCGTCGCGCTTCGCCGAAGGGCATAAATGGGGTTATTTTCCCTCTGTGGGCTTGTCGTGGAACATCGAAAAAGAGCCTTTCCTGACAGAGGTGAAATTTATTGACGGGCTGAAATTCAGGCTGAGCGCCGGAACGGTTGGCAATCAGGAAATAGGCGACTACCGTTTCCTGAATACTTACAACACGCTGAAATATTCGTTCAGCAACAATATTGTGATCGGATATGTGAAGGGCAATCGCGCAAATCCCGAACTGAAATGGGAAACAACTTCGTCCTACAACGCCGGTATCGACCTCGATCTGCACAAACGTTTCAATATTGTTGCCGATATTTATTACAAAAAAACCTCCTCATTACCGCATTGTCGGAACTGTGATTTTAAGGTGATTTATTTGATTTTTGTGATTGGTGGCGCCGCATTAATCTCCGCCGCCACTAATCACTAATCACTGCCCACTAATCACTATTTTTTGGTTTTTTTAACAAAATTTCTCCTGTTGGAGGGCTTTTGGGGGTGATTTGTAAAAAAAAATTTCATCAGTCAATGCGCTGTATAAATTGCTGTTATCCGACGACGAAAAATTTTTTTTATGTAAAAGTGAACCAAATCAGAAAATATGTACTACATTTGCGCTCTCGTTTTCGAGGAATTTTTAAAGAAATTTAACATATAAATTTGATGAATTAGTAAATAAGTTTTGTGATGGACAGATTGGAGAAATATGAAAGGTTGAGTTGGCTGCATACCCGCCAACAAACAGGCGGAACACTTTGTTGCTCCCATCCCCTTGTGTCTAACCCAAACCGTTCTCTCTCTCTCTCTCTCTCTCTCTCTCTCTCTCTCTCTCTCTCTCTCTCTCTCTCTCTCTCTCTCTCTCTCTCTC
>JAITIA010000213.1 GCA_031279695.1 Prevotellaceae bacterium
TTTCTGTTCAGATTGCGCACATTGACGGTATCGCTATAAACCGTGTCATTCAGAGCAAGATAGAAAAGCGGAGTAGATTCTTCGTCTTTCAGATGCGAACGGTAAACACGATAACCCAGCAAATCCCGTTCGGTATTGCTTTTCCACGTAAGGTGCACAATGCCGGCAGTATCCACCGTACCGGTCAAGCCGGCGGGAATGGCAGGCGGCACAGAATCAATCGGTTGAACAAAAACAGGAAAGGATGAGGCCGGCTCGCCTTCGTGCGGAATTGCCGTGATAACAAAATAGTTGGACGCTGACAGTCGCTCGCGAGCAAGAAGAAGCGAACGTTCTTCGGGATTTATCTCAGTAACAATAACTTGATAATCGTTGGCATTTTCGGAATGGCTCAGTTCAAAGCCTTTGATAAAAGTGTTTCCGCGAGGATCAAATTCCCATTCAAGTTCCAGATTACCAAAGTCATTAATGTCCGATACGGTGATATAAGGAATATATGGCAACATTTGTTTTCCCGTGCCGGATATTGGCGCTGAAGGCGGTCCCGTTTCGCCGAAGGAGGTTACTCCCACAACGCGATACCAATATGTATCAGTATTATTTTCCAGAGAATCAGTAAAATAAATACGCTGCTGTTTTTCCTCGCTTTTGCTGTTGAAATTGGTTACGGGAAGGTCGCCGAGACGGACAAAATGTATGCTATCAGTCGATTTTTCAACAAAATACGAGTTATAAACATCGTTAAACAGAGTATAATCCCAAACTAAGATCACACTTTTATCACTGAAAACACCTGTTAATCCAAGAGGTTGAGGCAGATATTCTGGTTCGTCGGTAGCAACAAAGGCGGCGCCATAGCCTGTCGGAACGCCGATTTTTTCGGGCATAAGCGGAATAATACGATACAGATAGCGCTCATTTTTACGTACATCGGTATCGCGCCAAGCCCAGCCTGCCATGAGAGCGGCGTCGAAATTTTGGTCGGCGGCATAGAGCGAGACTGCAAAACGCTGTTCGAGTTCCTGCGAGATGGCAACAATTTGCGAAATGCTTACCGGATCGCCTGCCGAAAGCGTAAAATCCTCGCCATAAAGCGCTTGCGCAATAATTGCGGCATAATCGTTCGAGTTTGCAATCGTTTCCCATTCGTCTAAAGGCTTGGCTTTGACGGGCGTGGAATTGAGTTTTTTTATTTCCGGCGTATCTAATATTTTACCGTCTCGCGAAAGAGTATAGCGCTCAATATCAAAGCCATATTTATTTGTATGCAGCCATAGCCATGGCGAGGAAGCCGCCCATCGCAACAAAATCGTATCATGCTGTACACGAGTACGAAGACTGAGATAAGCGGTATCAGCTTCTTCCATTATCATTGCTGTGTCTGCCTCCACAGATTGCTGATCATCAGTGTTCTGCGCAAAACAAACAAAGGAAGAAAGCAGAATAAATGCTGCAAAAACAGCTTTTCTAATCAAAAGAAAATCAGACTGTCGATATTTCAATATCATCAAAATATGTTTTACCTTTCGCATCATCTTCTATTCTAAATTATTATAATATATCAGTTTGTTCGACGAACCACGAGCGCCATTTGGAAAAATATAAATCGCTTCAATCTCGTAATAACCTTTCCAGATACGCGGGAAAATGGAAGTCATGAGTGCATTATAATCGTTAAGACCGCTGTTTGAGTATTTATTGGCAATCTGGCTGCGCAAATTAAGATAATCCCTTCTGTAATCACGTTCAAGGAAATACATGTAGGGGAATTGATTTTGGGCTTTATAGTCCGATTTCACATAAAGCGCTTTTGCCGGCGGAAGTCCCAAAACGGAAATCGTGCGATGTGTGGGCAAGAGTCCTGCTTTCTTGAAGTTATCATAAATCAAGGGTTTTATTTTGTTTCTATAATATTCGTCAGTAAGCGTTGCCTGTATTGAGATGAGTGGTCTATCAAGCGAACTAACTGAACCATAGAGTTCTTCGTCGCTGAAAGTTTCACCCGGATTACCAAGATACATGTATATATCGCCAAAATTTGCATTTTCTGCAAAATCCTTATAGAGATAATATTTAGCATAATCTTTGATTTTCTGCAGTTTATCAGTGAATTTTTCATACGAACTTGTAGAAAACTCATATCCAAGTCGTGGAATGCCTGCATCGTCGTCGCGGACAGCGTCTATGGCTTGTGCATTGCGCAGACTGACATCGTTTGCCTCGTCAGAAATCACAGTACTGCGCCTGTCGTCAGCAGCAGCAGCAAGAGTTGTCGCTGTTTTTGTGTAACTTAGGACTTCCATTTTGTATTTGCTTTTGAAATCGAGTTTTGGCATGGTATATTTCAGACAGTTTTTATCGGCGTCATATACGAAAGTAATTGATTTCTTGTCTGATCCCTTTGTCAGTTTGATTTCATGACGCATGTCGGAAGCGAAAAGATATGCCTGACCACGTTTCAGTTGCACATAAGACTCATTTGTTTCTCCGATGTAGTAATATTGCTGATTGAAAACAGGATAGCAGTACTGTATATTATTTTCGGGAATACTTGTCGGGGCGTCGCCGGTGGTAAACGAAATTTCCTTGCTTTCTTCGGCAGTTTTGCCGTTTTCCGTAACTATTTTCCACGCATTATTAGCATATTCCTCGAAGGAAACGATTATCTTCGCTTTCAATTGTACGTGAGGAGGAAGAACATCGTGCGAGGTGAACGAAAGCCGGTCTTTGTCGCCGTTCCATGAGTTTTGTCCTTTTATGGGGGCGTTTGACTTGTCAAATACCTTAAAATCAACAATATTAAGTCTATATTTTCTTCTATTGCCGAGGTCATCCATCATTTCAAAAGTTTTACCTATCGGCATGTTGAACGCCACCTGCGGAACAGAAAAAACATCAACCTCTGTGGCTTTGTCGGCAGGGGTCATTTCACTGATTATCTCTTCAATACCCAGCGGAGCACCGTCGGCAGGCAGGAGAGTACATTCCTTGCCAAGGCTAAATCGGAACTGCATGTTGCCCTTCACTAAACCTCCAAGAAGTTCGAAACGCACGCCAAGATAGCCTGCAAACCACGATGGATTAGGCAGTTTTGCTTGAAGAAGAGCAGCAGCCGCTCCTTTGATTATTGGAATTTTCTTATTGACAAACCATAGTTTAACCTTGACGCCCAATTCGCCCTGCAAATACGCATAAGCCTGACCGTTAGCATACCAGCCGTCGATACCTGGTATTTTGCCGGTTTCCACACAGGGGCGATCATAGTTTTTCAGCATGATATCGAAGCCCAATCCGGCTTTGAAATTGGCATAGAGTATCAGAAAAGTAATGTCGCCGGTGGAAACGCTCAAGCTGGCGCCAAAGGCAAAACCTTTGCCATTGCCCATAGCGTTCATGTCGCGCATGTAGTCCAACTGACTAAGTTCAGCATTCAGAATCTTTGCAACTTCCGGAGGCGGAGGCGGCGAACCCGGAATCTCGTGTCCTATCATCAGATAGGCTCCGGTTTTTACTTTGGCTATCAACAAATCGAAGTTCAGGCCAACCCTATTAGTCGGTGTTCCGACATGCAGATACCATTTGCCGGGTTCGACGTGAAAAACCACCGAACCTGCTTTGTTGTTAGCGCCGCTGCCCTGCATCAGGCCAGAGATCACATTTATATGCAAATCGAAATTGGCATGAAGAGAGTTGTTTTCAAAATCGAATTTTATGCCCAGCACAGCAAGCATACCCGTCATACCGGGCTGTTCAGTTTGCTCATATACAGCAGATGCAGCATCATTTGGCTTATTATTTTTCATCTTTTCAAGCTCGCCGACAGTCTTGTTTTTCAGAAATGATGCTTCTTTACCTATGGATGAGGCAAACTTCTTGTTTACAAACTGTTCCATCTTGCCGATGCCGGGTATTTCTCCCAATAATTTTGCCTCGCCATAGAAGCCGATGAAATTTACTCCTCCGTTTTTGTTGAAAGCAATTTCGAACATGGCCGAGCCTTGCATCATGCTCTTACTGCCTGTGGAGTTGAACATTACCGCTGCTTTGAAGCCCATGCCGTAATTGTTGTCGGGAATATATCGAGCGCCTGTGGGCAAAGCGCTTACGCCGTCGGGACGCATTTTGCTGTAAGCGCCGCCGCCGAAACCATTCAAAGATATTGCAGGCCAGACAGGTATCCCGCCGGGAAACTGTACGGAAGCATCAACTAACCAATAACGAAAATCGCGATTACCGAATATGACTTTCGCATTGGCGCTACAATTTAAACCCTTGGAAACATTAAGTTTAATCTCGCC
Source organism: Prevotellaceae bacterium (assembly GCA_031279695.1). Classification (GTDB taxonomy): domain Bacteria; phylum Bacteroidota; class Bacteroidia; order Bacteroidales; family UBA932; genus JAIRLF01. The sequence continues at coordinate 4,299 of JAITIA010000213.1, forward strand.
CATAAAGCCGTCGCCATAAGTCGGATCCTCGTTCATAATTTGCAATTTGCCGTCCAATTCAAAAACTGAGGCTATGCTTGCTTTTACGGCTATTTCCGAAAGGTCTATACCCTTGTATTTCCATTGATTATCTTTCATTGTGCCAACTATTGCAAGACGTGTTTCGGCGTTTATCGGCATTTTGTCGCCCGCAAGCATAAGTTTGGCATTGAAACCGAGTTTGGCATCATCGCCGCTTGTTGTAACTTCTATGTTGCTTACTGTCAGAGGAAAAGAACCAAGTTTCATTTCACCGCCGTAGCCCATGCTTTGCACCGAAAAATATGGCGATACCGTTTGCAGATGTAAGCCGATGAATGTGATACCTTTAAACTCGGCAAGCGCTTTGTTGGAGTTGGCGTTGCCGGCGCGAATCGACATCGAACCGTGCAAAGTGGCTGAGGGACGGAATTTTCCGTCGATGACCTTCAGTTCGACGTATGAATTTTTCTGGATTTCGACTGTTGCCTTCCAGAAGTCGAAAGCAAATGATTTTGAAGGTGTTACGCTAAGCATATATTCATTGCCGGGGGTTATTATGGCCTCGTAGGCAAGATTTGCCGTATCGGACACAGGCAAACCTATAAGTCCCGAAAAGCCTGCTCCGGTGAGAGTGCTGGCTTCCAGCGTCATAGCAAAACTATTGACCGAAAAACGCCAGCCTCCGGCGCTGCCTTTATCGATGGACAAAATGTTGGAGGCTGAAAACAGCCCGCTTACTCCATTATTGTCGATCAGCATGTTAGTGGCTGCAAACGAGATGCGATTGCCGGAATTGCTTTCGCAAAACTGCTGTGGCAAAACAACTTCGATTTGACCGGCAAAAACGCCTTTCCATGTTTCGTGCTGTCCGGGAATGAGATAGCTGTTTTCGTAGTTGTTTGGAAAACGTGTGGAGGGATGATTTTGGCTGTCGCTGAAATCGAAGACTGCCTGCTTGAGGCCAAACACAAAGTCGTCCAAGCCGTTAATGGCAAAACGCGGCATATCAATAGCAAGCAACATATC
>JAITIA010000222.1 GCA_031279695.1 Prevotellaceae bacterium
TAATATACCCCCGCAATATGGAACTCCGTACGGAGTTCCACCGCCTGTGATATTCGAATATTTCTATTGACATGAATGCCATGACGGGCAAAAAAACAACACAATTGTAAACTACAGCCAATCGTCGATTATAAAGTGCAGTCCCTGCGGGACTTGGGCTACGTGGCGGGGTCGCTGCCGGAGGCTAAAGCCACCGGTTAATAAAGTGTCGTCCCTGCGGGACTTGCGATTGCTCAGCCTTTTCTCCGCCGCAGGCACTAATCACTAATCGTTAATCATTAATATAGTCCCTGCGGGACTTGCTTGTGCGACGACAGGTTGCATCAGCATAAAAAAATATGAATATCGTATTGTTTACCTAAAAGAATTACGAAAAATATGTAGTCCGTCCGAAAACTCGAAAAAATGGTATATCTGCAAAGTCCCGCAGGGACTTTATTAGTGATTAGTGATTAGTGATTAGTGATTAGTGATTAGTGATTAGTGATTAGTGTTTAGTGATTAGTGATTAGTGTTTAGTGTTTAGTGTTTAATGATTAGTGATTAATGCCTGCGGCGGAAGGATAGATGCGCAAAGTCCTGCAGGGACTGCACATTATTAACCGGTGGCTTTAGCCTCCGGCAACGTCCCGCCACGTTGCCCAAGTCCGCAGGGACTGCACATTAAATCAACAAATTCCATATTCCGTCCCTACGGGACGGCGATTGCGAGGTTGGGTTTGCGTTTTCTACCAACATTCCGTCCCTACGGGACGGCGGTTACGTATATCCGAGTTTTCGGACAGACACTAGGTATCATGTACGATATTCATATAAAATATAGCATCTCAAACTTTTTTTGACCCAAGTTTTCTTTCTTTGAACTTTGTGAAACACTTTACTTTGCGGGCTTTGTGAACTTTGCGGGACACTTTTCTGTCTTTGCGGGATATTTTGAAACAAAATATTGACATTTTCTGGCATTATAAATATCTGATTATATAAAAATTAAACTTTTGTTAATTTCTGTTTTAAAATTAATTTCTATCTTTGCGCAAAATTATAGTAGGTGAAAAATGAAAAAATTAAGATTTATAATATCTGGATTATTTTTTCTGTGGGGCATTGTTTGCAGCGCACAGGAATTAAATGTAATGTCGTTCAATATCAGGCTCAACACGCCTAAGGATGGCGAAAATGCATGGACGCACCGTAAAGAATCGGCGGCAAAATGCATAGCATTCCACAATGTCGATATTGTTGGTTTACAGGAGGCTCAGCACAATCAGGTCAGCGATTTGCAAACCGCGTTGCCCGATTATGAAATTATTGGCGTGGGGCGTGCCGACGGCAAAACCGCAGGCGAATACTGCGCAATAGCATATCGAAAATCGCGCTTTACGGTCTTAGAATCAGGCACATTCTGGCTGTCGGAAAATTCCGAAGCAATTGGCAAAAAAGGCTGGGACGCCGCTTGTGAACGAATAGTTACCTGGGCAAAAATGAAGGACAAAATCACCAAACGCACCTTTGTTTTTGCAAATACACATTTCGACCACGTAGGTCAGGTTGCCCGCCGAGAAAGCAGTAAACTGTTGATGGATAAGATGAAACAGATTGCCGACAAACTCCCGCTGATAGTTACGGGCGACTTCAATGCACGCGCCACCGACGAAGCCATTCAATATCTGACCGATACGGCAAAACCCGACAAACTTGTGGATTCCAGAACGATAGCCAAAATAAAATACGGACCGGAATGGAGTTACCACGGATTTAACAAACTCACAATCGAGCAGCGAAAACAGGCGGGCATCATCGATTTTATCTTCCTGCGGGGCAAAATTAAAGCGCTGAGACACGGCATTATCGATGGAACGGGCGACGGCACAACCTGTCTTTCCGACCATCATCCGGCGTTCTGCTCGCTCATTATCGAAAAATAACCAACCCCGCCTCGTTGATGATAAACGGAAATTGGTACATTATTTGTGATTTTTTTGCATCGAAACAATGGAAATATTGATTATCATAGGACTAATCCTGCTGAATGGAATCCTGTCGATGTCGGAAATAGCGCTGGTTTCGGCACGCAGGTCAAAACTTGAAGCCGAAGCAAAAAAAGGTAGCAAAGCGGCAAGCGAAGCGTTAAAACTATCGAACGATCCGAATAAGTTCTTCTCAACCATACAGATAGGCATTACTTTGATAGGCATTCTCACCGGTCTGCTTTCGGGCAAAGCAATTGCCGACGACCTCGAAAATCTTGTCAAACAAATTGATTTACTTGCCCCTTGGTCGAGCGGAATAGCCCAAACAACGGTAGTAATTGTTGCCACATATCTGACACTGGTTTTAGGCGAACTCGTCCCCAAACGTTTGGGAATGAGCAAATCGGAGCGCATTGCCAAATTCATCGCCAAACCTATGCGCTTCCTGACATTTCTAACTTTGCCCGCCGTATGGCTGCTTTCCAAAAGCACCGCCGCCATTGTTGGAATATTCAAAATCACAGGCAAAGGCAGCAAAGTTACCGAAGACGAAATCAAAGCAATTCTGAGAGAAGGCTTTAACGACGGCGAAGTTCAAGAAGTTGAACACGATATTGTGGGGCGGGTATTCAGCCTTGGCGACAGAGATGTGGACTCGATAATGACGCATCGTACCGACCTCATTGCTCTCAATATCAACGATAACAAAACTATTATAAGGGAAAAAGTTATTGCCAACATGCACAATCTTTACCCCGTAGTATCCAGCAATCCCGACGATATTCTCGGCATAGTTTCGCTCAAAGATTTGTTTGCACACATCGACGCGCCAAATTTTTCGCTCCGCAAACTTGTTGTCCCCGCACAGTTTTTGCCCGAAAATCAAAGCGTTTACAACGCTCTGGAACAGTTCAGAAATACAGGCAAAAAATACGGCTTCGTTATCAATGAATTTGGTGATGTTCAAGGTATTGTAACCCTCAGTGACATTATGCACGCTCTGGTGGGGCAAAAATACGAAGACGACAGAGATATCATTGTCCGCGACGACGGTAGCCTGCTGGTGGACGGAAAATGCTCGTTCTACAATTTTCTTGAATATTTCGACATGGAACATCTTTATGCCGAACACGACTACAACACACTCAGCGGTTTAATCCTTGCCATTCTCGAACATATCCCCAAAGCAGGAGAACGGTTTTCGTGGAACAGATTCGATTTTGAAATTATGGACATGGACGGGGTGAGAATCGATAAAATATTAGTAAAATTGAATACCAACAATTAAAAAACATGAATCTGCAAACAGCAAACGAAGAATGGAGAGCCGATTTTCCAATTCTCAACCAAAAAATATATGGACAAAATTTAATCTATCTCGACAATGCCGCCACAACTCAAAAACCTCGACAGGTGATTGAATGCATTGAAAAAGTGTACAGTACAGTCAATTCCAATATCCACCGATCGGTCAGCAAACTTGGCGCCGACTGTACCCGCGAATACGAAAATGCGCGGGCAACCGTTGGCAAATTTATCAACGCCCAAAGCCCGCGTGAAATAGTGTTTACTTCGGGTACAACGGAGGCTATCAACCTGTTGGCATTTGCATTTGGCGAAAAATTTGTGGACGAAGGCAGCGAAATCATTGTTGGCGAATCGGAACATCATTCCAACATCGTCCCATGGCAAATGCTCTGTATCAGAAAAAAAGCCCGCCTGCGCGTCCTCCCTTTCGACGACGGCGGCGAACTGAAAATCGAAATGCTCGACCAATTGATTAACCCCCGCACCCGTTTGCTGTGTATTGCGCAGGCAAGCAATGTGTTGGGAACGGTCAATCCGCTGGAACGCATCATCGAAAAGGCGCATAACCGAGGCGTTGCCGTGCTGGTGGACGGCGCTCAAGGTATTCAGCATCTCGAAACCGATGTGCAAAAAATGGACGCCGATTTTTATGTTTTTTCGGGACATAAAATATATGCGCCCACAGGCACGGGAGCGCTGTATGGCAAGGAGAAACTGCTGGAACAATTGCCTCCGTGGCAGGGCGGCGGCGATATGGTGCAGTCCGTCGCTTTCGAGAAAACGGTCTATGCCGATTTGCCACTGAAATTTGAAGCCGGAACATCGAACTATGTTGGCGCAATAGCACTCGGCGAAGCCTTAAATTATCTCACAAACAAAGGCTTGGCGAAAATCCATGCCTACGAAAAGGAACTGACCGACTATGCGATGCAGGAAATAGCAAAAATACCGGACATCAGACTTTACGGCGCCTCGAAAAACAGAACGGGCATAGCTTCGTTCCTGATACACAACACTCACCATTCCGATATTGGCGAAATACTGGACAAAATGGGCGTCGCCGTCCGCACAGGACGAATGTGCGCCGACCCCACTGTGCGTCACTTTGGTATCAGCGGACTTGTTCGCGCTTCGTGGACTTTCTACAACACCAAAACCGAAATCGACCGGCTTTGCGAAGCCTTGGAAAAAGCAGTAAAAATGCTGAAATAAAGCAAATTATACAATGAGATTTTTCTGAATATTGACGAAATGTTTCTTTCTTTTGATTGATGATTTTAATATCAATATACAGGCGCTTAAAATAAATTGCAAAATAACGTCTGTCCATAAAATCAATCAAAAGAGCTGAGCAATCCAAGTCCCGCAGGGACGACGCTTTAAATCAACGATTTTCACATTCCGTCCCTGACGGGACGGGTTCGCTGACGGGCGACTTGTTTTCTACCAACATTCCGTCCCTGACGGAACGATTGATGCGTGTAATCGACTTTATGGACTGATTCTAATTCATCACGTCTCAAAAACAATCAACCCAACTCTGCAAAATTGCAGATTCAGAATTTTTGTCTATTTTTGCGGCGTAAAATTATATAGATAAATACAGGTAAACATATTAATAATAAATGAAAACAATTACCCAAACGGATTTCCGTTTTCCCAAACAAACGGGCAAATATGTCGGCAAAGTTCGCGATGTATATACTGTGGACAATAAATATTTGACAATGATTGTTACCGACCGCATTTCGGCTTTCGACGTCGTTTTGCCAAAAGGTATTCCTTACAAAGGGCAGGTTTTGAACCAGATAGCCTCTAAATTTCTGGATGCTACGGCGGATATTGTGCCAAATTGGAAAATCGCCTCGCCCGACCCTGTTGTTACCGTTGGACATCGCTGCGACCCTTTCCCTGTGGAAATGATTGTACGCGGCTATCTTACAGGTAGTTCGTGGCGTGCATACAAAGCCGGCGCACGCTCCATTTGCGGCGTAACGCTCCCCGACGGAATGCGCGAACATCAGCGTTTCGACAGCCCAATTATCACCCCCACAACCAAAGCCGAACAAGGCGAACACGACGAAGATATATCGCGCAAAGATATTATTGCCAAAGGATTGGTCTCGGAAGAAGATTATTGTCGGCTTGAAAAATATGCCCTTGCTCTTTTTCAGCGAGGCAGCGAAATGGCGGCGGCTCAGGGACTTATCTTGGTCGATACAAAATATGAATTTGGCAAAAAGGACGGCGTCGTTTATCTGATCGACGAAATCCACACCCCCGATTCGTCGCGTTATTTTTATGCCGACACTTACGAAAAGGCTTTCGCTCAGGGCAATCAGCAACGTCAGCTGTCGAAGGAATTTGTGAGAGAATGGCTCATGGACAACGGATTTCAGGGCAAGGCGGGTCAGAAAATCCCCGCAATGACCAACGAAGTGGTGGCAGATATCAGCGAAAGATATATCGAACTGTATGAGAAAATTACGGGCGAAACTTTTGTGAAGGCGGATTTTACCGACGATATTTATACCCGTATCGAAACAAATACCGAAAATATGCTGGCACGATTGCTTTAAAATAAATATGAATATCGTATTGAATACCCAATAAAACAAAATCAGGTATCATTATGTATAAAGTTCAACAGATAATTGTGTGGAAACTTTTGTTTTTCAATAAATTACCGATACAAACCCCTTATTTCCCCAAGCACCCTAAGTAGCCCTGATACCCAACGTAAATCGCCCTTATTTTCTCAGAGAAAATAATAAGGGAATAAGGGCGTAGGGACGCGATTAATAGCGTGTCTACTAAGGGAGCCTTTGGAAATAAGGGTTCTATGGATTTTTCACACAATTCACGGTTAAACCTTGAAGTAAATCAATTTAGGTATCATATACGATATTCATAAAAATAAAAAAACTAACAGCGTGTATTTCAGTGGATACACCGCATTATGTGCCGAGTTTGCCAAAATAATTTCGCAACAAGTATTGTATATCGAAAAAATATATATAAATTTGCAGCGTCAATATTTTACTGTATTGACTGAATATAAACGGATTAATAAAGAAATAAAGTAGAAAAAATTAAATTTTATGAGTAACATTTTTTGTTCGTCGATAGGAAAGAAACTAATAATGAGCCTTAGCGGCTTATTTCTGGTCGTATTCCTTTTATTGCACGTGGGTATCAACCTCACAGCAATAATCAGCAGGGATGTGTACGAGGCAGCCTGCCATTTTATGGATACCAATATCTTGATACAGATAATGGTACCAATTCTGGCTCTGGGCTTTGCCATCCACATTCTGTATTCGATTATCATCACTCTGAAAAACCAAAGCGCACGTCCTGTGGGATATGCAGTGGGCAACAGAACAGAAGCCTCGTCGTGGGGCGCAAAAAACATGTTCGTGCTGGGGTTGATTGTTATCGGGTTTCTTGGGCTGCATCTAACGCAGTTCTGGGCAAACATGCAACTGCAACACTTTCTTGGACATGAAGGCGCCAACGCCTACGACCTGGTGGTCGAACTGTTCGGCAAGTGGTACTACTGCGCAATGTATATAGTCTGGGTTATAGCCCTTTACTATCACATTTCGCATGGATTCTGGAGCGCATTTCAGACCATCGGGGCAAACAATTCCAAGTGGATACCCCGCCTGCAATGCATAGCAAAAATCTACGCCATTGTTGTAACACTGGGCTTTATATCAATCCCCGTGTACTTCTATCTCGGCTTACATCAATAAAAATAATATCAAATAAATTTGAAATACCGAAAATATGTCCGACAATAAATTACAGTCAAAGATTCCCGACGGTCCTCTGGCAGAAAAATGGACACGTCATAAAGCCGATATAAAGGTTGTCAGTCCCGCCAACAAACGCAAACTCGAAATCATAATTATAGGTACGGGACTTGGCGGCGCCTCGGCAGCCGCCTCGCTGGGCGAACTTGGATACAATGTGAAAATATTCTGCATCTCCGACAGCCCGCGCCGCGCACATTCAATTGCCGCTCAGGGAGGTATCAACGCCGCTAAAAACTATCAAAACGATAATGACTCGGTCTATCGCCTGTTCTACGACACAATCAAGGGCGGCGATTACCGTTCACGCGAAGCCAATGTTTACCGTCTTGCCGACGTTAGCCGCAATATTATCGACCAATGTGTGGCTCAAGGAGTTCCCTTTGCACGCGATTACGGCGGAATGCTCGACAATCGCTCCTTCGGAGGCGCACAAGTCTCCCGAACTTTCTACGCGCGTGGACAAACCGGTCAGCAACTGCTGCTTGGCGCATACGCCGCACTCAACCGCCAAATAGCAAAAGGCTCGGTGAAATCGTTCCCCCGCCACGAAATGCTCGACTTGGTGATGATCGACGGCAAAGCGCGCGGAATTGTTGCCCGCAACCTCGAAACCGGCGAAATAGAACGCCATGGCGCTCATGCCGTAGTGATTGCCAGCGGAGGATACGGCAACGTCTTCTTCCTCTCGACCAACGCAATGAACAGCAACGGCTCGGCGGCTATCCAATGCTACAAACGCGGCGCATACTTTGCAAATCCCTGTTTTGCACAGATTCACCCCACTTGCATCCCCGTTCACGGCGACCAGCAGTCGAAACTTACGCTAATGTCGGAATCGCTGCGCAACGATGGACGAATTTGGGTGCCAAAAAAACTCGAAGACGTTGAAAAACTGCGCAAAAAGGAAATCAAACCATCGGAAATAGCCGAAGACGACCGCGACTATTATCTCGAACGTCGCTATCCTGCTTTCGGAAACCTCGTCCCACGCGACGTAGCCTCGCGAGCAGCCAAAGAACGCTGCGACGCCGGCTTCGGAGTGAACGAAACAGGGCTGGCAGTATTTCTCGATTTCTCGACAGCAATTAAACGTCTCGGTGAAAAGGTTATAGCCGAGCGCTACGGAAACCTTTTCCAAATGTACGAAAAAATTACCGACGTCAATCCCTACAAGGAACCGATGATGATTTATCCCGCAATACACTACACTATGGGCGGTATCTGGGTGGACTACAACCTGATGACCACCGTCCCGGGGCTGTATGCCATTGGCGAAGCAAATTTTAGCGACCACGGCGGCAACCGGCTCGGAGCCTCGGCGCTGATGCAGGGCTTGGCGGATGGATATTTCGTTCTCCCTTATACAATTGGCGACTATCTGTCGAGCCAGATTCAAACACCAAAAATCGACGTCAACCACGAAGCATTCGACCTTGTTGAAAAACAAGTGAAGGAAAAAATCGACAAAATATTCAATATCAAAGGAAAACAAACAGTCGATGAACTCCACAAAAAACTTGGACGCATTATGTGGGACATGGTTGGAATGGCTCGAAACGAAAACGGTCTGAAACAGGCGCTTGAACAAATTGACGCACTGCGTAAAGAATTTTGGGCGGACGTTAAAGTACCGGGCGACAACAGCGAATTTAATCAGGAACTCGAAAAAGCAGTCCGCCTTGCCGACTTTATCGAAATCGGCGAACTGATGGCGCTCGACGCCCTGAATCGCAAAGAATCGTGCGGAGGACATTTCCGCGAAGAAATGCAAACCGAAGACGGTGAAACCAAACGCGATGACGCTAACTTTATGTACGTCGCCGCTTGGGAATACAAGGGCGAGGGCTCGAAACCTCAACTCCACAAGGAACCGCTTGTGTATGAAGTTGTTCATCTCTCGACCAGAAACTATAAAGATTAAATTTTTTGAACTAAAAGAAATCTAAAACAATGAATCTTAAACTCAAAATATGGCGTCAGAAAAATGCAAAAGCAAAAGGACGCTTTGAAACATACGGAATAGAAAATATTTCACCCGATACCTCGTTCCTCGAAATGCTTGACATACTCAATAACAAGCTTATCCGCGACGGACAAGAACCGGTTGCATTCGACCACGACTGCCGCGAGGGCATCTGCGGCATGTGTTCGCTCTATATCAACGGACGCGCTCATGGTCCCGACGACGAGGTAACAACCTGCCAATTGCACATGCGCAAGTTTAAGGACGGCGATACCATCACAATTGAACCATGGCGCTCGGTTGCATTTCCGGTAGTCAAAGACCTGGTGGTGAACCGCTATGCCTTCGACCAGATACTGCAATCGGGCGGATTTGTCTCCGTCAATACCGGCGGCGTACCCGACGGCAACGCAATAGCAATAGCCAAAGAAGACGCCGACGAATCGATGGACGCCGCCGCCTGTATCGGCTGTGGCGCCTGCGTGGCAACCTGCAAAAACGGCTCGGCAATGCTCTTTGTGGCTGCCCGCGTATCGTCGCTGGCAAAACTCCCGCAGGGAAAAGTTGAAGCCACCAAACGTGCTAAAGCAATGATTGCCAAAATGGACGAACTCGGATTTGGCGGCTGCACCAACACGCAAGCCTGCGAAGCCGAATGCCCCAAAGCAATATCCATTGCCCACATCGCCCGCCTCAACCGCGAGTTCCTGTGCGCAAAATTGCAGGACTAAAAATTGACTTAATGTGTTTTTCATAAATTATCATTTTGTTTTTTGTTGTTAATAGGAAGGGAAGGACGTCGAAAGGCTCTTTCCCTTTGTTTTATTGTGAATTATGAATAACATTGCTAAAGTGTCTGTATGCATGGAAGAGGAAACAGTTTGGCTCACGCAAGCACATTTGACCGGATAATCCATTTTTATCGGGCGATGCCTGATGCTGTTGATACAAGGTTTTTGCCCTTGTAAATTGCATGGATTTGTCTCCCAAAAACATTTAGATATGGACAATATTTTTTTCTTACCAACTCAACTTTTTTCAACCAGGATTCAACCAATTTTTGAATATCGTCAAAAAAGCGTAACTTTGTGCCGTAATTTAATTATGGTATGCGGTTTTTTTATGATTTTTATCGTTTGTTTTACAGGTAGATATATCGAGTTATAACAGCAATATTCAGCAGTCAAACCATGCCGCGAAACGCTTTACTGCGATATAAATCGACTGGAAAAACAAAGCCAAATGGCAAAAATGAGACGTTTATATTTGATTTTGTAACAAAAAGGAAACATTTTTTTATTAATTGTATTATGCAAGATATCAAGAAAATAGCCGTACTTATTGACGGCAACAATTTAGAAAGCAAGTTGATAGAACAAATCATCAACGAGGCAGGTAAATACGGCAGACTCACAGTCAAACGTATTTATGGCGACTGGTCGAAACCCACTATGAAGGAATGGATTGACAGGTGCGGCTCTTATGCCGTTCGTCCTGTACAAAACTGCAATGCAGACCAAAACGGCACAGCTACAGACCTGATAATAGATGCGATGGATCTTCTTCGTTCGCATTTGGTGGACGGCTTTTGCATTGTGTCGAGCAACAGCGACTACGCAGGCTTGGCAAACCGTATCCGCGAGGAGGGGCTGTTCATTATGGGTCTCGGTCTCGGTAATACCCCTAAAGCCTTTGTCAAAGCCTGTGAAACCTTTGTTTTTGTGGAAAATTCGACAACCGCAGACGAAACAACCGCCGAAAGGAAAACAGAGAAAGCGCCTGAATATATTGCCGGCGATATGCCGAAACTTCCGGGTGTGAAAGTTGTGGGGCAAATTGATTTAAACCTTGTTGCTCCATCGAAAAAACCAAGCGCCAAGCCAAGCGCCAAACAAAATGAGAATCATCTTGTTGACGAGGCTTATGATCTGGCAATAAATGAAACAACAGGAATGGCTGCTTTGTCGCTTTTCAATGATACCCTGCGTCAAACAGACCCGACATTTGACTACCGAGCGCTTGGGTTCAGTTCATTTCGCAAGTTTTGTGAAAGTTTGGCGCCAAAATATACCATTGCTTTACACGACGACGGCTTAACAATGAGCCTGAAAAGAAATAATTAAACCGGTAATGCCGGATTTTCAACCCAATACAAAAAGCCGCCTTCGCCGGTTGGCGGCTTTTGTATTGGGTTGATATTTTACCTGTTACGGCTCGTAGAAGAACTCCGACTTGACGACGTTGATTGCGTCGAACTTGAATTACTCCGACTTGACGACGTTGATTGCGTCGAACTTGAATTACTCCGACTTGACGACGGCGCAGACTGCGTCGTACCCGAATTATTCCGGCTTGACGAGTTTGATTGCGTTGAACTCGAATTATTCCGGCTTGGCGAGGTTGATTGCGTTGAACTCGAATTGCTTCGGCTTGACGAGGTTGATTGCGTTGAACTCGAATTATTCCGGCTTGACGACGGCGCAGATTGCGTCGAACTTGAATTGCTCCGACTTGACGACGGCGCAGACTGCGTCGAACTTGAATTGCTCCGACTTGACGACGGCGCAGACTGCGTCGAACCGGAATTGTTCCGGCTTGACGAGGTTGATTGCGTCGTACCGGAATTGTTCCGGCTTGACGAGGTTGATTGTGTCGTACCGGAATTGCTCCGACTTGACTGCGAAGGTGCGGCAACGGGATTTCTTGTTCCCTGATTTGAAGTGCCGCCTGTTATTGCCGAACCTCTTGAGCCTCTCGAATTTGCCGAACTTGTTGACGCCGGTCTGGTTGATGGCGTTTGCGACCTTGAACTGCTGCGTGCATTGGACGACGCGCTCGGACGTGCCTGATATGCATAACTGCGCGTCAGATTTTGACGTGTCGAAGCGGAGGTCAGCATTCTGGTTTCGCTTGAGCGGACGCCGCTCCGACTGCTGGCGCTGGCATACACATTGTTACGCGCCGATAGTGGATAGCGCGTATTGGCGGGGGTTACGCTGTATCGGCTCGATACTCTGACCTGCGCGCGCTGATTGCCATAATAATGAGTGTGCGGAACACAGTAGGGCGGACGGTAAACCGTTGGTCCCCACCATCCACAGCGATATGCGTAATGCGGTTGATAGCGATAGTGAGGGTAATAGTGCCGGCATACCTGTGGATAGGAATATCCAAACCAGCCCGATCCGTAGATATAGTTCACCGACCAGCCCGACCACGGATTGTAGGAAACGCCATACCCCCAAGTACATGGACGGGGATAGTAGCAGCGACCGCGCCATGCTCGGTATCGGTACCCCGTGCCGTAAACCACCACGCGACCGGCAACATACGACGAGAGATAGCCTCTGGTATAGCCCACATACACAACCGATGGCGTATGATGATAAATATGTACATATCGAACATTATAAACGGGGCAGGAGGGCGGAATCAGGTGAACATGCACCGGACGGGCTTCACTCACTATCCACGGACCGCGCGGACCGGCGCCAACAAACCACACGCCGTTGTCCACAACATAGTATCGGTTTGTTTCGTGGATAACTGTTCCCGAACTGTTTACGGCATATCGCATCGATGTGCCGTCGATAACTTCAAAACGCGGCTCGCCATCGTAAACAATTTCTGTTGTCGCCGTTTTTCTGTCCACAATTGCTGCCTGAGGCACAAGCGATTCTCGGACAGCGTCCTGCGCCGCCTGAGTTCCGGGAACGCTGGCTAAAACTATATCTTTTTCCGAACCTTCGGGAATTTTGGCAAAATCGGCGGGTAAACTGTTGAAATCGATATAATTCCACCTGCCTTCGAGTTTTGCCGACGAATACCATCTGCCCGACAGCAGCACAAAATACATCTGACTTCTGATGTCCATCACAATTTGTTCCGACGAATTGCTCACATACAGCATCATTGTGCCGGGGATGGCGGCAAAAGTAGGAGCGCCGTCGGTCTGAATCAGTTCTGCCGGCACGGTGCTGACTATGATTTCGGGATAAAACGAGTTTTCCGAAACCACATCGTCGCCATCCGATTTCAGCGACTGGGCTGTTTGCCTTAGCATCGGCAACACATTGGGTTGCGGCGTCCAGCCGGCAAGCGGCGATTTCGATTCGTACCATAACGAGCCGTTGCTCAAATAGTACGTGTTTCGGTATTTCAGAATCAAGAAGGGTGAATTGATAATCATTTCCACATCTTTGGTATCGGTCGATTGCAGCACGGGGTCGCCGTCGATAGTTACCAGAACGGCAGGACGGTGGCTGTAGTAAATCACGGGCGGCGTGTTATCCATCGAGCCGGTGTTTTTCTGTTCGTTCTGCGAATTTTCCAAATCGGCAAGAATATCGTCCATTTTGAAACTTGCCGCAACAAGGTTTTTTTCGATTGTCCGTATCAAGCCGCCTTCTTTGTTGGCGGCGTATCCGTCGGGGAAACGCAGGTCGGTTACTGTGGCTTTGACAATTGTAACCGTTCGGCTGGTTTTGTTTATCTGCAAACTTGCTTCGCACCATGCCGAGCCAAACACATTATCGTTGCCTTCGGAAACCATCAGCGCGGCGCGGAACGAGAGTTTATCGGTGTCGAACGATTCTGTTTCCGGCTTGAATATCTGTATTTTCATGTTTTCGTAGAGTATCGAAACGGGCCAGGCGGTTTCGGCATTCATCGAAAAAAACATCAATAAAAATGAGAACATTGCGACTGTTCTTCTTGTACTGTTTATAACTGTTGAGTTCATAATCTTTATTTATTTTTAAATTCTTTTCTTATCTTATCTTACTTCCTTTGGTCGATTTTTTATCCCGCAAAGGGTTTTTTCTGTCTTTTTTATTTTGTGGATTTTATCCCACAAAGGGCACAAAGTCCACAAAGTTCTTTTTGTTTTGACTAATTCGTAATTTTAATATATACAAAGACTGTGCCACAATTTAATTCTCCAACTGTAAAAACACAAAACCATTCTTTTCGTACAAGATTTTCAGTTGAGGAAACTCTTTCAGAATGCGGTCTTTATAAATATTTTTGGTTGATACATAAACCGGAACAGAGTTGTCGCCGTTTTGCAGACGGTTCATTCCTTCGCTCATCGAGTGGCGGGTTTTGCCGTAGAAATATTGTGCATAACTTTTGTAATACATTGTTAGAAGATAGCAGTTTTCGCTGTTTTTACTCTCGAAAAATTCTATTGCCGCCCGCTGCGAATATGCTTCCACCCGCCCCACAACCAGCACGGTGGTGAGCAGAGTAAACAAGCAGATGCCCGCCAGCGCCGAAACTGCATAATGCAGCGCTTGTTTTCGTCGATAAAAGCGGACGATGAGAAATATTATTGACAGCGGTATCAGGGCGATGAGGCATTCGTAGCCCGTCCAGCCGGCTTCGGCTTGCAAATTGGCAAGGGCAAAGGGGTCGTTCAGCAGTTGGCGTTCAACAATAAAATCGGAAAAATGCCTGATATTTGTCAGCGTCGCCACCGTCAGCGTCAGCAAACCGAGTATAATAATCATCGCAACATGGAGCGTTTTGCCGATATTTGTTCCGTTGCGCAGACGGCTGTTCAGGGCGCAGGCGCTCAGAAATGCCAGCGGAAAATAGCAGAGCGACGAATAGTGTACTATTTTGGTTTTGACAATGGTAAACAGTATCAGCACCAGCCAGAGCAATAGTATCATCATCAGTTTAAAATTCTTTTGAGAGTTGGATTCCCATCTATTTTTGCCGTATCCGGCGAGCGAAAACACGGAGGCGGGGAAAACGCCGAAAAACAATATTACGAAATGATACATCAGAAAGCCTCCATGACCGGCGTCTTCGGTGCGGAACAGCCTAATTTGGTATGAGATAAAATCGTAAACGGTTTGTTCGTTGCCCGCAATAATCTGACCCCAGAACCACGAGCCGCCAACAAGCAGCAGAACGAGTATAAATTCAGGTATATGATACCATTTCAGCGGAATCCGTCCTTTTTTGCAGATGGTATAAATCAGCGCGGTCAGCCCCCAGACGAGCAGGGCAACCGGTCCTTTGGTCATTATTCCAAGCCCGATTGAGGCTGCCGACAGTATGATATACCGATGTCCTTTTCTGCAATTTTGGTTTTCCGTTTCCTGAGCAAAAAAACGCATCAGAAAATATATTCCTGCAAAAATAAACAAGTTGAACCACGGGTCGATTATTCCCGACTGGAAATAGAAAAACGGCAAAACGGAGCCGGCATACGAGAGCGCCCACAGCAGTCCAAAGCGCTGACCATAAAGTCGTCCACCTGCATGAAAAAGGAACAGCAGAGTAAGAATGCCGCAGAGAGCGTTGGGAAAACGGGCGGCAAATTCGTTTATTCCGAATATTTTCATCGACGCCGCCTGCATCCAGATAAACAGCGGCGGTTTTTCCCAGAACGGCACAAAATCTATTCGCACCGTGTTATAATCGCCCGTTTCCAGCATCTCCCGAGCCGATTCGGCGAAATTAATCTCGTCCCAATCGAACAGATGCACCTGTCCCAGAAAAGGCGTAAATAGCAATGCACCAGCAATAAAAATAATTATATACCACTTTTTCATTTCAATTTTTCCTTGTAAAATACGGCGCAATATTAGTGCAAATTTCCGAATAATCAAAATTCGGATGGTTGAGGCTAAATCTTTTTTTGAGGTGCTATGAAACAAATTTTATAAGGAAAAAATGCCTGCGGCGGACGGGCTGGGACGGAAAATCCCGCAGGGACTGCATATTAAAATCGACGATTTTTATATTCCGTCCCTGACGGGACGGCGATTGCGTGGTTGGGCTTGCGTTTTCTACCAATATTCCGTCCCTGACGGGACGGTTTGCTCCGTCGCAATCTCTTGCCCTGCAATCTCCGTAGAGAC
>JAITIA010000054.1 GCA_031279695.1 Prevotellaceae bacterium
TAGTGTCTGTCCGAAAAGTCGGAAAAATGGCTGAGCAATCAAAAGTCCCGCAGGGACTGCACTTTGTTAACCGGTGGCTTTAGCCTGCGGCAGCGCCCCCGCCACGGCTGGTGGGACAAGGGTCGACCTTGTCCACTCTATCTACGCAGGCTGTGCCTGCATTTGCACCGTTGTTGGCAGGCGCAGCCTACCAAGATATACCGGACGAGGCACAGCCTCGTCCGAACAACGGGACTGCACTTTAAATCAACAAATTTTACATTCCGTCCCTGACGGGACGGCGATTGCGCGGTTGGACTTGTGTTTTCTACCAACATTCCGTCCCTGCGGGACGGTGATTGCGTGTATTCGAGTTTTCGGACGGACACTAATAAATATAGCATCTCAAAAAAAGATTTAGCCACCACTAATCACTAATCACTAATCACTAATCACTAAAAAACTCCTGTATAATTTTGCGGATTAATTGCTTTGAGTTCTTGTTTCACTGTGTCGGAAATGTTCAGGCTGTCGATAAAGGCGGCAATAGTTTCGCGATTAATGTTGGTATTTCCTCTCGTCAGTTTTTTCAATTCTTCGTAGGGATTTGGGTAGGCTTCGCGGCGGAGAATTGTTTGGATGGCTTCGGCAACCACCGCCCAGTTTCTCTCTAAATCATTGTCGATTGCGGCGCTGTTGAGCGTAAGTTTGTTCAGACCTTTTTTGATTGATTTGAACGCGAGCAGCGAATGCGCAATCGGCACGCCAATATTGCGCAGCACGGTCGAGTCGGTCAAATCGCGTTGCAGGCGCGAGACGGGCAGTTTTGCCGACAGATGTTCGAATATGGCGTTTGCTATGCCCAGATTGCCTTCGGCATTTTCAAAGTCTATCGGGTTCACCTTGTGCGGCATTGCCGACGAGCCTACTTCGCCTTCGCAGACTTGTTGCCGGAAATATTCCATCGAAATATACATCCACATATCGCGACAGAGGTCGATGAGTATGGTATTAATCCGCTTCAGATTGTCGAACAGAGCGGCAAGATTGTCGTAATGTTCTATTTGAGTTGTTATTTTCATGCGTTTCATTCGCATACCATTTATAAAACGATTGGCAAAGTCCACCCAATCGATTGTTGGATAGGCAACATGATGTGCGTTGAAATTGCCTGTTGCTCCGCCAAATTTTGCCGAAAAAGGCACTGATTCGAGCATGGTGATTTGTCTGTCGAGCCTTTCGACAAACACGTAGAGTTCCTTGCCCAAGCGTGTGGGCGAGGCTGGCTGTCCGTGAGTTCGGGCAAGCATTGTTACCGTTTTCCATGTTTTGGAAAACTGCATTAGGATATCAACAATGTTATACAGTTCGGTATATACTACTTCTTTGAGGGCGTCTCTCAGGCTCAGCGGCACGGCGGTATTGTTGATATCCTGCGAGGTCAGTCCAAAATGCACAAATTCGACATATTCGCTCAGCCCCAGACTTTTCATCTCCTCCTTTATATAATATTCCACTGCCTTGACGTCGTGGTTAGTAATGTTTTCGATTGATTTTACTTTTTTGGCGTCGGTTTCGGTAAAGTTGCGATAGATATTTTGCAAAAGGGGAAACATATCGGCGTCGAAGGTCTGCAACTGTGGCAGCGGCAACCGGCACAGAGCAATAAAATATTCTATTTCAACACGAATACGGTATTTTATCAGTGCATATTCCGAAAAGTAGTTCGACAGTTCTCTGACCTTTGAATAGTATCGTCCGTCGATTGGCGTTATTGTTGTTAGGGTATTGAATTTCATTATAATCGATTTATATTTTTGTTTGCAAGTTCAATGGCTTTGTTCAGGGCGCCAAGTTTGTTGTTCACTTCGGCAAGTTCGTTTTGGGGTTTCGATTTGGCAACTATGCCTGCACCTGCCTGATAGTAAAGCGTATTGTTGTAACTAACAAAGGTGCGTATGGTGATTGCCTGATTGAGGTTTCCGTTGAAATCGATATATCCAATACAGCCTCCATAAACGCCGCGCGGATGTTTTTCCAGTGCGTTAATCAGTTGCATTGCACGCACTTTGGGCGCTCCCGAAAGCGTGCCGGCGGGAAAAGTATCGGCAAAGAGGCGGATACGGTTCACTTCCGGAAGTATTTCGCCGCACACTCGCGACACCATGTGGATAACGTGCGAATAGAATTGTATTTCCTTGTGCGATTTGACATAGACATTCGACGAGTTGCGGCTCAAATCGTTGCGTGCCAAATCCACCAGCATCACATGTTCGGCATTTTCTTTGGGGTCGGCAAGCAGAGCCTGCGCAAGTTTGGCGTCTTTTTCGTCGTCGCCGGTGCGGTGGATTGTGCCGGCAATGGGGTCGATTGTGGCTATATTGTTTTCGACTTTGATATGTGTTTCGGGCGACGAGCCGAATATCCGGTACGAGCCAAAGTCGAAATAAAAAAGATAAGGCGAGGGATTAACCGAGCGCAGAGCGCGATAGACGTTAAAATCGTCGCCCGAAAAACTTTGTTCAAACCGGCGCGAGAGTACAATCTGAAACACATCGCCCCGCAAACAATGTTCGATACCGCTAACAACCATCGATTTATACTCTTCGTCGGTTATCGAGGAACTGACTTTGCCCGATGCGCTGAAATCATATACGGGGAAATTGCGGCTATCGATGATTGAAATCAGTTCGTCCATGCGCGACTGTTCGCCTTCGACAAGGTTTTCGGTGAGGGTCATTTCGTTGCGCAGGTGATTGACGGAGATAATAAAACGGTATAAATCGTATTTTATTTCGGGCAGTTCCGACTGTTGCTGTTCGCTGATTTCTATATTTTCGAGATATTTCACCGTATCGTATGCCGTGTATCCGAAAAATCCGTTTATACTATCCGTATCGCCCGATATTTCAAACGAATGAACATAATCGTTGAGCAGAGTGATTATATTTTGACCGTCGGCGGCGACCTCCGTGCGTTTGCCGGCGGGGCTAACGGTTGTAACTCGACTGTTTTTCAGTATAAAACTTGAAATTGCTTCGATACCGATAAACGAAAAACTATTTTCGGACGAATGATAGTCGGAACTTTCGAGCAGCACCGATTGCGACGACATGTCCCGTATTTTCAGATAAATACTTACCGGAGTTTGCAAATCGGCAAGCAATTTTCTATTGATAACTTTTATTTTTATTTTTGTTTTTGTTTTCATTTTTAATCATTAAATATTAAGCTTATAACACTAATCTAAAATCAATCATAAATCATAAATCACTAATCACTAACCACTAACCACTAATCACTAATCACTAATCACTAACCACTAACCACTAATCACTAATCACTAATCACTAACTGCGTTTTATCCTTGCGCCGATGGCATTCAGGCGTTCGTCGATTTTAAAATATCCTCTATCAATTTGGTCGATATTATGGATAATGCTTGTTCCCTGCGCCGACATTGCCGCAATCAGCAACGCCACGCCTGCTCTAATATCGGGCGAGGTCATCATGGTAGCCCGCAGGCGTTGTTGTCGGTTGTGCCCGATAACGGTGGCGCGGTGAGGGTCGCAAAGGATTATCTGAGCGCCCATATCTATCAATTTATCAACAAAAAACAAGCGGCTTTCAAACATTTTCTGATGAATCAGCACGCTACCTTTTGCCTGCGTTGCCACAACAAGAAAGACGCTGAGCAAATCGGGCGTCAGTCCGGGCCAAGGCGCGTCGGCGACCGTCATTATCGAGCCATCGATAAAGTTTTCTATTTCATACGTTTCCTGAGCGGGGATATGAATATCGTCGCCGCGTATTTCGAGTTGTATTCCCAGCCGTCGAAACTGCGAAGGGATTATTCCTAAGTTGGTTATCGACACGTTTTTGACGGTAATTTCGCTTTGCGTCATTGCCGCCATTCCTATAAAACTGCCTGTTTCAATCATATCGGGCAGGATAGCATGATGTGCTCCGTGCAGCGAGGCAACGCCTTCGATGCAGAGCAGATTTGAGCCTATTCCGTTGATTTTTGCGCCCATGGCAACCAGCAGTTTGCACAGTTGTTGGATGTATGGTTCGCAGGCGGCGTTGTAGATTGTTGTTGTGCCTTCGGCAAGTGTTGCCGCCATAATAATGTTGGCTGTTCCGGTAACCGAGGCTTCGTCGAGCAGCATCCATGCGCCTTTAAGTTTGCGTGCCTCAACGGTATAGAAGTTTGTTGTACTATCGTAGTCGAAACGCGCGCCCAGATTTTGAAATCCTGTAAAATGAGTATCAAGCCGTCGTCGTCCTATTTTATCGCCTCCGGGTGTTGGCGCAAATGCTTTGCCGAAACGGGCAAGCAGAGGTCCAACAATCATTATCGAGCCGCGCAATGCTCTGGCTTTTTTTCTAAATTGGGGCGTCAGAAAATAGTCGAAGTTAATGTTTTCGGCTTTAAACGAGCAGGATGTTTCCGACAATCGTTTCACTTCCACGCCCATGTCCAACATGAGTTCTATCAGGCTGCAAACGTCGAGTATCGGAGGAATATTGTCCACAACAATTTCTTTTTCCGACAGCAGGGCGGCACAAATAATCTGCAGGGCTTCGTTTTTTGCGCCCTGCGGAACAAGTTCTCCGTGTAGCGGAAATCCGCCCTGTACCTCGAAAGTTGCCATTGCTTTTATTTTTTCTTTTTCTTAAACTTGTTGTTATTGTTGTTATTATTGTTGCTGCCTTTATTGAAATTGCCGAAATTGCCGAAATTGCCGTTTTTGTTGACATTGTTATTTTTGTTGACATTGTTGTTTTTCACAGGCGCCACATTGATGCTGTTTGTGTTCAGGTTATAAGCCTGAGCGAGACGGGTATTGGGCGGCAATTTCAGTCTGCCTCCCGACAGGTATTCGATATCGCGCATCACAATATCGTCGTTCACAATTTCCTTGTTCCAAGTAAAGTACGATTTTTTCATGTGGTTGGCAATCATCAGCAGCGATTTTTCCCTTGCGTCCGACGTGTTTGTCGAGGTCATTCGGGCAAGCATCATCTGGATATTTCGTCCATAATGCCGTATTCGTATTGGAGTGGATTGGTAGGGGATTTGGTGTGTTGGTTTGTTGAAACTTTCCTGTGTAGGAATAGGATAGGGCGAGTCGATATCGATTTTGAAATCCGACATTATCTGTACATGATCCCACAGTTTGTGTTTAAAATCGTTCACGTCTCTCAGGTGGGGGTTCATGTTGCCCATCACTGCTATCACCGCGCGGATTTGGCGGTTGCGTTCGTTTCTGTCCTTGATTGTGCATACCCAATCCACCATTTTGTGGATTGAGCGACCGTATTCCGGCAATGCGAGTTTTTTTCTTTGGGTATTATAATCCATTTACGTATTTAATTTTAATATAAGATATCGTCTGATTCGAACCGGAAACCAAGGCGTTTGCCTGTTGTGAGTTTGCCGTTTTCGATTTTGGTATTGACCTGTTCGACGGTGGCTATTTTAACCTCGTCGTAGGGAGGCACAAGCAGGTCGAACTGGAGCGAATAGTGTATCGATTTTTCGAGTATTGTTCTGATTGCCTGTTCGTCCACAATCTGGGTCGAGAAATCGTTTATTGAGTTCATTTGCCGTTTACCTTCAACAAAAAAATGTTTTTCGTGATTGATAAAGATGCGGGCAATGAGATAGCCCAAATCGCTGGTGCGGTTGTATTTAAACGAATCGGCAAGGAAGTTGTAGATGCTGATTATTCCGCAGTACGAATTGCGGGTGTTTTTTTGGACGTAAGAGGTTTGCCGGATAAAGTGTTCGCGGCTGAACTCGAAGATATTGGAGTGCATACTGAATATCAGAATATCTTCGGCGATGCGTGCTTCCGCCTCAAATTTACCGCGATCGCGATAATCGACTTTTATTCTGCGGTCGGCGCTCACAACTTCTTCATTGATATCGTTTATCAGTTCATGCAGAACGTCCTTGAGCATCGAAAATGTTTCAAAGGTATTTTCATAAATCAGCTGTTTTAGTGTTGATTTATCTTTCAGCAGAGCAACAATTTGGTTGCTGGCAGTTTGATTTTGAGAGTTTTGTTCTTCCATTATCATATAATTACTGTTTCCACAATTTTCGTTTTTTTCTCGACAGCAGCGATTCGTAGAGCTCGTTATATTTGTCGAGATACTCTTCCGGCAAGGGGCAAGGGAGCGTCGCTTTGCCGGTTTCTTCGGCATACTGCAAATACGCAGGGTTGATATTTGGCGAACCGGCAATCAGGGCGTCGGCATATCCGATGCACATTTTCACGTAGTTTTCAAAAGTTGGCTCGTTCATCTGTTCCAAGTCTTTGGGGCGGACGCCGTCGCAAAGACTTGTTTTTCGGAACGATTCGTCGAATATTTCGGGCGACGGCTCGTCGTAGAGCGACAGCACGATTTTTGAGTTTGCATACAGCGGGTCGTCCTTAAACGTGCGTCGCAGATAGAGCGCCACAAGGAAGGTAAACCAGCCATGACAGTGAATTACGTCGGGCGACCAGCGCAGTTTGCGCACCGTTTCCAGCACGCCGCGGGCAAAGAACACCGAGCGCTCGTCATTGTCGGGATACCAGAGATTTTCTCCGTTTTTATAGAGATTTCTTTTCAGGAAATAATCATCGTTATCGATAAAATAAACCTGCACGCGCGCCGAGGTAACAGAGGCGACCTTTATCAGCAGCGGGTGGTCGGTTTCGTTGATAATCAAATTCATCCCCGACAGGCGGATGACTTCGTGTAACTGATTGCGACGTTCGTTTACGCCGCCAAAACGTGGCATAAATGTTCGGATTTCAAAACCTCGTTCCAAAGTTGCCGGAGGCAATTCGTGCCCTATCTTTGATATTATACTTTCCGGCAAATAGGGATAAATCTCCGTAAAAATAAACAATACTCTTGGACTTTCCATCTAATTTCTATTATTCTTATTCATGTTAATTAAACAAATTACGGCGCTAAATACTGTTACGCCTGCAAAAAATTAACGCGCAAAAGTAATACAAAAATTTTGAAACTGTAAAACATTTGAAATTATATTTTTCAAATCACTGAATTTCAAACCTTATCCCTGACGACAACAAGGCTGCAAATCCGCTCCCAAACCTGAAGATTTACGATTTTTGATTGATGATTGATGATTTTTGAATACCTGAATTTACGGTTCTACTGGGAATTGTGTGGAAACTTTTGTTTTCAATCAATTATTGATACAAACCCCTTATTTCCAAAAGCGCCCTCTTATGTAACTCTTTTTCAGGCGGAGGATTTCAGTTTGGCTATGGTGCGTTCTAACTGTTTTTTAATGCCTGCGACTACCTCTACGTTCTCACCTGAAAGTCCCTGCGGGACTTTTGATTGCTATGACGTTCATTTCTTAACCCAACTTGCCTTCCTCAAGGATATATTTACCTCGTATTCAGCCTAACGCTAATTTTTGATTTCAACTATGGGGTACTACGGCTTTTTTCTCATTTTGGGATTCGACTGTTTAAAATCCCGTTTTTGGTCGATTTGGATATGTGTTTTTGGCAAGTTGGGGTAAGCCCCCTTGCGACCAACACATGAATTTAGGCGCTTTATAGCGACAGTTGTATGCTCTGCGTGCCTCTGTGAAACTCTGTGTGTCTCTGTGTGTCTCCGTGTAATTTTATGACACAGAGGTACACAGAGGTTTCACAGAGGTTCACAGAGAGCGCAAAACGCACTCCTGTCCGCATTGCGACAGGAATCATTCGCATTTTTCGCAATGCAGGCAGATTTGCGACAAGAATCATTCGCATTTTTCGCAGTGCAGGCAGATTTGCGACAGGAATCATTCGCATTTTTCGCAGTGCAGGCAGATTTGCGACAGGAATCATTCGCATTTTTCGCAGTGCAGGCAGATTTGCGACAGGAATCATTCACATTTTTCGCAGTGCAGGCAGATTTGCGACCGGAATCATTCGCATTTTTCACAATCTCGACCTCCCGCCGTTTAGAAACAATGATTCCGGTCGCAAGTCAATCAAAAATCGTCAATCAAAAATCAAATTGATTCGAGGAATTTCACTACTGCGTCTCTGTCGGTTTTGGGCAGGGCGCGGTATTTTTCTTTTGCCGTTTTTGCATCGCCGCCATGCCAGAGGATGGCTTCGTTGTAGTTGCGGGCGCGCATATCGTGCAGATGATCGCCTGCGCCGGTACATGTTTCCGACAGTCCGCGCCCCCAGAGAGGCGTTGTGCGGCACCAGCCCGTGCGTATATTGTTTACCATGTCGAGCCGATGTTGCAGAAAATCGGAATATGGCCAGATTTTCTGATGCGGATAGCGCGGCAAATGCCCCTGCACAATCGGGTCGCCCGAATAGTTGTCGGCGCCCGTTGTCCACGACGGGCGATGACAGGCGATGCAGCCCATTTCGTAGAATTTTTCTTTACCGCGTTTCACCGTCGGGTCGTCGAGATTGCGGGCGGCAGGCACGGCAAGTCCCCGATGCCAGACCATAAAATCGATATAATCCTCGTCGCTCAGTTCGGCGGGTAAATCCTGCGACATCAGTCCATTGTATATTTCCTGCTCTGTTTTTCCGAGCGTGGTTTGGATATTGGCGTTTTGCGACATGGCGGTTGCATACGCCGCTGTGATATAGTGTTTGCGCCGGTCGGAGCGGGTTACATTGGTGATATTCCAAATTGCGTTTGCGCCGGGTCCGTTCTGCAAAGTCCCGCGCGACAGTCCGTAGGTATATCGCCCCGGATGTCGGGTGCCGTCCACTTCGGCGATATAGTTTTCGGGGAGATATTTGGCGTCGTTGAGCGTAAAGCCGCGTTCTTTTTCGCGGTTATACTGGGCAATAATCGAATCGTCGTCGATAGCGTCAATCAGCCCTCCGCCGTAGAAGCCGATGGTGGCTTCGAGGCGTACTTTGTAGAATGCCGGCATCGGCACGTTGCAAGCCTCGCGGTCGATAGTTACTTCGGGATAGATGAGGCTGTATGTTTCGCCGTCGGGGAAGCGGTTGCCGTATTCGTCGGTGTGATTTTTCCATTCGAGGTGGATACCCGACTCGTCGATTGGGGGCAGATAGGGATAAACAGCCTGTGTTTGCGGCATTCCGGTCAATTGCGAAACATAGTTGTCGTTTTCGTCGGTAACAACCAGCAGATAGCCATTGCCATAGTCGTTGGCGCGATATCGTTCCATGCGTTTGCCGTGCCCGTAACCCGGATGGCAGTCGATGCAGGAACTGCGAAGGGACACCGGTCCCAGCCCCGAGCGGACGCCTGTTGTGTTGGTTGTAAAATCGTTTTCAAAAAATGCTTCGCCGTATTTAAACTGCAGCATCATTGTTTCCGACGCTTCCACTGCGGGCGTGGGCTGTTCGTAGGCAAAGGGCGTGGCGTTGAACGCTGTTCCCAGCTGTCCGCCCGTGTAGTATTCTTCCGACAGTTCTTTGACGGGAGTATTTATCGGTGCGTCGTCGTTTTTGCACGCCGTTAATGTGATACAAAGGGCGCACAGCATGTACATTATTTTCTCTGTTATTTTTCCTTTCATTTTTTTGTATTTATTTATCATTAAAAAAAATCAATAAAAGACGCACGTCGATACATGTTTAATTAAAAAATGTACGACGCGCGTCTTATTTTTCAACTTCTGTTTTTATTCTTTTGACGTATCATCACGTCCATAAATTTTTATCAGTAAACTTATTATTTATTGGTTCAGCGCATTTTTGACCAGCGCCAAAACATCGTTCAAAGCAACGCAGGCGTCCACTGCTTCGCCGGCTTTGGCGTTGGTATAGTTCAGAGCAAAGGGATATGGAATTGCTTCGATTTTGGCAATGGCATTGTCGATAGCGGCTCTCACTTGGGCGTCGAGATTTGGATTTACCGATTTGATATAGTCGCTGAGCGAGGCTTTGCGGTTAGCGGCGTTTGCTCCTCCAAGGTAAACGTTTTGAATGCTGATGATGTTGCCAATAAAATCGACTTTGGAATTGTAGCTGTATGGCGATTCGATATAGTTTACATCGTCGCCGTTGTATGGTTTGCCGATTTTCATTGCGCCCACCTCGTCGGCAATAGTGATGCAGCCTTCGACAATTGTTTCGCAGGCATTGACCACCATTTTCTGCGTACTTCCGGCTTTGCCGGCATTGAGCATGTCTTCGCCGTAGGAATATCCGCCGGTAAGAGTGGTCTGCAATTCAAGTTCTTCGAGCTTGGTTTTTTTTGCGGCGGACACATTGTCTATCCCTGCCCACGATGCTTCCAGCTGGAAACATTTATTGCGCAGGTCGCCGGCAACGGCAATGGCGTATGTTACCTCCCTGTCGGTAATCTGGGTTGCCTGTTTGGGGTTGCCTCCTGCAAACAGAACATATTCGATGCCATGAAATCCCAACACGCTGCGACCGAGATATTCGGAAACCCATACATCGCCTTCATCGCCTGCCATGCTTGCCAGAGATGCGTCGTTTGCAAGAACGACGTCCAATTCGTCCTTGGCGAGGGGCCAGGTGTCGATATGCGGGTCGATACCGAAATCGCCTGCCGGACCAAACAGAAAGGCTTCGCTTTTTTCCCAGTAATCGCGTGCCGACTTCCATTTATTGGCAGCCGCCAGCACATTCGCGTCGGTTTTGCCGGCGCCTTTCAATGCCACAAGGGCATTATACAGGGCAACGCTTTCGTCGGCAAGCGACTTGTAGGTTGCCACCACTGTTGCATCGACATACTGTTCCACAATGGCGCGAAGTGTCTGTTCGCGTTCGGCGTCGTCGTCGTCATTGCTGTTTTTGCTGCACGATACCGAGAGCAATATCATTGCAGCCATGCCCGCACAGAGTGCGGTTTTAAAAAATCTGTCTAATTTTTTCATTTTTTTTACTGTTTAATTTTACTGTTTTTTTATTTATTTATTGATATTTAATTTACTTGAAAAATCCGGCGTATGTAATTCCAATCAATACGCTTGGCTCGTTGTTGTACTGTTTTGTGAGGATACCGGCTGCATATTCGACTTTGAGAGCAATTTCTCTGATTGGGAAATAATTGACGCCGCCGGCAATTCGCTGACGTCCGCACCATTCGTTATCGGTAATATTGACTGCCGTTTTGAACATCGAATCGTAGTATTCGTATCGTCCGAAAAGATACAGTTTTTGCTGACGGTTTTGTTTTCCGGATATTACAGGCAACACGTCGTATCCGGCTTCGACGCCTGCACACAGCGCGTCGGAGGCGACATTGGTGTGGGGCGAGGGCGAGTTTTTCATCAGGCTTTTGTTGTATTTCGATATTTCTTCCGAATTGTCGAGATGTCCGTAATCGAAATATCCGCGAACGATGGTATTAAAGCCGCCGTATTGAAAATCGAACGAGCCGATACTGACCATTCCCTTGATTTTTTTATATCTTTCGGCTGTTGATGGCTGGATATTATTGTTGAAACTGTAGCCGCAGTAGCCGCTCAGCCCCATTCGCAAGCCTGCGACGGAATAGTTGTCGATACGCAGCAAACCGGCATATTTGTTGGCAACCTTAAATTCGTAGGGCGAGGCGGAAGCGCCTTTGACCCAATTTTGCCGGCTGAAAAGTTCGGAATCTAAACCGGGCAGCAGTTGTGCTTCGTAGCGCCATTTGCCCAACCTACCCCAAAGACTGAGTCCCGTTTCGTGCCATGTGCATGGAATAATGGTATTTTCACCTTCGGGACGGTAAACGGTAAAAAACTCGTTAGGCAGGTGATTACCATTGGTATATCCAACGGGAACAATAATATGACCCATGCGGATATTGAACGCGGACGAAAATGTGCGTTCAATCCAGAATTGTTCGAGCGCCACCTCGCCGCCGCGTTCGATTTCGCTTTCATATTCGCCGGCTTCGTCGGCTTCGAGTTCGACAGCCGATTCTGTTCCGCCGTGTTCAAATTCGATTTCGGAATACATTTTCCATTTACTGCCGAAATTATATCCGACTGCAAACGCGATATGCGGCAGGTCGAAACGCCCGTGACTTGGGGCATTGCGGTAATCGGCGGCATGAGAATAGCGGTTGATATTGTCGCTGAAAAAATTTCGACTGAGAGCAATTTCGCCGTATCCGCCGAGCTGCAGCTGCCCCGAGGCGCCGTTCAACAGCGCCGTCATAGCGCCCAGCAGCATCAAAAACCGCCTCAACATTGTTTTTACCCCCTGTTTTTGCCTCGATAAACTGAGTTTGCAGAGGTCTTTATCTTTGGAAATCACGTTTTTATACATTTATATCATAAAAAATTCACGCCGCAAAATTACTGCGCCTCCGGCACAGGTCTTTTACGCTAAACGGAATATTTTTTTAATATAACGGAATTTTTTTAGTGAATATCGTACATGACACCTAAATTTTTCTTGGTGGTTCTTGGCGTAACGACAAAAATTATTTAGTGTCTGTCCGAAAACTCGGATACTCGCAACCACCCTACTCGCAGGGACGAAATGTTGGTAGAAAACGCAAACCCAACCTCGCAATCGCCGTCCCGTCAGGGACGGAATGTGAAAATCGTCGATTATAATGTGCAGTCCCGTTGTTCGGACGAGGCACAGCCTCGTCCGGTATATCTTGGTAGGCTGCGCCTGCCAACAAAGGTGCAAATGCAGGCACAGCCTGCGTAGATAGAGTGGACAAGGTAGAACCTTGTCCCAACAACCGGCGCTAATCTGCAAACAGCGTCTGTCCGAAAACCCGATATACGTAGCCGCCGTCCCGTTAGGGACGGAATGTCGGTAGAAAACAGGTCTCCCGTCAGTGATAACCGTCCCGTTAGGGACGGAATGTAAAAATAGTTGAGGCTATGTTTACAATTGTGTTGTTTTGCCCGTCAGGGCATTCATATCAATAGAAATATCCGAATATCACAGGCGGTGGAACACCATACGGAGTTCCATATTGCGGGGGCATATTAATATTCTATTGATATGTAACTCCTAACGGAGTATTTGTTGAAACAATATTATTTTTACAAATTACGATTTTTGATGTGGCATTTCAAATTGTGCCTCATTTATTTCTGCGCGAGGCGGCGACGGCGGAAGTCCTCAGATGAGAAATTCTCTGACTTTTTGCTGAATACCGTTTTTTATTTGCGACCAGGTTTGTTGTTTGAAACTGAATGGGGTCTCGCTGTTT
>JAITIA010000080.1 GCA_031279695.1 Prevotellaceae bacterium
AATGTTGCGCCGGTATAATTCGGATATTTATATGATGTAAACAGCAGTACGGAATCACAGGCGGAAATGCAGCCTGTATATACTCCGTCAAGTTTAATTTCCTGTCCATACAGCGTATCGATATCCTGTACTTCTACAATAATCTCATTTCCATTGAATATTTTCGTATCGTCTTCACACGAAAATATTATTGTAATAAATATCAAAAATATAATTATTTTTTTCATAAACATTAAAAAAAAGGGGGTATAAAAATACCCCCGTTATTAATCAATTACCAAAATAACAATCTCTCATCTCGGTTGCACTATGACCCGCAGTCAACTGTGCCGGACATGGATAAATTTTCGTACTGGTAGTACTGCTGTTACATTTTCTAAATCCCAGATGATAACCAGTAACCTCAGTCCCTGATTTGAAGCATTTAGACAGGGTTTGTCCACCGCCGCCATCGCCACTTTCCTCCGACAACGCCTCAATATTCTTCAGCGTAACGTCCGAATCTTTCCTGGACTCTATTTTGTTCAGGTGGATGTTAATTCCAATAATTGTGAGCAGCGCTAAGGCTGCTGTGCTTAGTAATATTAATCTGATCTTTTTCATATCTTTCTATTTTTTTTAATTCGACGTTATTTTCAACGGGCATCCAACTATTGTCCACGTGTTAAATTGTTTATCGCAGTCGTTAATTGTTACCGACATCCGTTTCGACAACGCAGCATGTTTTTTTTCTGTCTATTACTGGGCAAATTGATAGCGAGGAGACAAGTAAGAACAAACAGTGAAGACTCCATACTCCTCGCCAGCTACGATCGTCGGAATTCTGTCGGAGTTGGCATATACGGAAAACCGCAGCAAACAGTTGAATAAACTGTTGCATTCCTCTCGGAATTTTGCCTGCCCAAAAGAAGATTTGGCGACCACATTTCCCTTAAAGAAACGGGGACGATTTTCGTCTTTTGGAACTTTTCATCCGGCAGATAGCCCGACTTAGAAGATGGCGTAGATGAATTAAATGGATGAATGGGATTTATTTGTAGTGCCGGCATTGGTACAATGGCATACTTATGCCTGTGTATCACGTCTTTTGCGGGATAGACAGAGGGGAACAGAATTTTCTTTTCCCTGTCCGCTGTATTGATGCTCAACGATTTGCCGGCGACTGTTGCAATTTTTCTATTTTCGTCTAATTTTCTCATAATAAATAACTTATCCTTTCTTTATAATTTCGTTTTTTTGACGTCTTTGACGTCCCTTTATATATATAGAGTCTATTTTTTCGTTTTAGTTACATCCAATTTAAATATTTTTTTTGGTTCTACTGGGAATTGTGTGGAAACTTTTGTTTTCAATAAAGTATCGATACAAACCCCTTATTTTCCAAAGATCCCTAAGTAGCCCTGATACCCAACGTAAATCGCCCTTATTTTTTCAGAGGAAAGAATAAGGGAATAAGGGTGTAAGGACGCGATTAATAGCGTCTCTACTAAGGGCACCTTTGGAAATAAGGGTTCTCTGGATTTTCCACACAATTCCCAGTATAACCATTTTTTCTAATTTGATACAAATAATTTTTTAACATCAATTCCATCGAAAACAATGCCCATTTATTTTTCTATGTTTAATACTCTGCAAAATTACACATTTTACACTTATTGGCAAAATATTTTTCTTAATTCACTGTTATTCAACAATATTATACATCTGCAAAAACATGGTTTTACCTTTGCGGAACAAAAAAACAGAAGATTTTATACAAGAATTATTGGTTAAGTAATTTCGGACAAATGACAGTTGGCGTAATTCGCATTTCTCAGGCTAAATTTTCATAATTCAAGATTTTGCCGTAATATTGCACCGTTTTACGCAGGCGTAAACACTATTGTTAATGGTAAGGATTGGATTGATTTTTATATTGTTGTTATGGTCTTGCGGGGTGAAGGCGCAGTATGTGGACTATGGCGACGACCCGGCAAATATCCGTTGGAGGCAGATAAAAACGGAACATTACAGGCTGATATTTCCCGAAAATAACGAAAGGCGGGCAAATCTGTATGCAAATATTCTGGAAAGTATCTGGTTCCCGGTGCGGCAGTCGATGTCGGCAAAACGCTGGACACGGATACCCGTTGTGATGCATCCCTACAGCGTGCGTGCTAACGGCATGGTTTCGTGGGCTCCAAAACGAATGGAACTGCTGCCGTCGCCCAATTTCGACTCGCGTTTTCAGTTGCCCGACTATAGCCTGCTGCTGCACGAATCGAGGCATGTGGCGCAAATCGACCGGCTCAATCAGGGAACTTTTCGCTTTGTTACCACTCTGCTGGGCGAACAGGGCGCGGGGCTGTTTCTGCTTTTTGTACCGCAGTGGCTGCTCGAAGGCGACGCGGTGGTTGCCGAAACTGCCCTTTCGTCGTCCGGACGCGGCAGAATTGCCTCGTTCATGATGCCGTACAGGGCGCAAGTGGCAACGGGCAAAAACTACTCGTTCGACAAATGGATACTTGGCTCGTATAAAGATTTTACTCACGATTATTATGCTGTCGGATACATGTTTATCTCGCATCTGCGGCAAAAATACGGCGCTGAGGTGTGGAGCAGTGTGATGAAAGATTTGGTTGTCCGTTTTCCGCCGCTCTATACGCTTGCGCTGAAACGGCACACCGGCTCGGGTCAGAAAAAACTGATGGACGAACGCTTCCGGTCGCTCGACAGCGAATATCCGGCAATATCGAATTTCGACCGTCCGCAGCAACTCTCGCCCTCGGTGCGTGAATATACTTCGTGGCTCTATCCGCAGGAAACGCCTTTGGGAACGGTGTGCCTGAAACAGAGCCTCTACGATTTGCCTTCGATTGTGATTATCGACAGCGCCGGCGGCGAACGGCGGCTGACTTATACGGGAACGGTGAACAGCAAACTGAGCCTTGCCGGAGATTATATCTACTGGTCGGAATATGCGGCGGGGCTGCGATGGACGCATCAGAACTATTCGATTGTCAGGCGCTTGCATCTGACAACGGGCAAGGTCGAAAATTTTACCCGCCGCAGCCGCTATTTTGCTCCCGCCCCGCTTGCCGACGGCTCTGTGTCAGTGTTTCACCACAGCGCCGAAGGCTGGAACAGCGTCATTCTGCTCAGCGCCAAAGGTCAGGAACTTAAATCGATACAGACGCCGCGCAACTTGCCCGTGCAGGATATGGTTGCCGACAGCGGCGGAAATATTTTTGCCGCAATCACCGGCGAAGGCAATGGTATTTTCAGGATTGATACGGCAACCGGTCGATGGGTGCAAATTATTGATTATCGGCGTACAAATATCGAAAACCTGAGAATGCATGGCGGCAAACTCGTGTTCGAGTCGGGATACAGCGGCATCAGCAATATTTATGCGCTCGACACGGCAACCCTGCAAATCACACGCCTGACCAATGCCCGTTTTGGCGCGTTTGGAGGGACGTTTTCGGCGGACGGGACTGCTTTTTATCTGTCGGACTATACAGCAAAAGGCTACAAACCGGCGTCGATGCCAGTCGCCGAACTGAACGAAACGCCGGAGAATTTCGACCGTCCATACCGGTTTCCGTCGGCGGAGGCGCTCTCGGCACAGGAAACGTTCAATATCGATACGCTGACGCCGGTCGTTGGCAAATATGTATCGAAACCATATCGAAAAGCCCTGAATCTGTTTAACTTTCACAGCTGGATGCCGGTCTTTTACGATATCGACGAAGTGCGACGGGATTTCGGGCTGCTGATAGATTTCAAGCCCGGCGTAACGCTGCTTTCGCAAAACCGGCTGAATACGCTCGTTACTCAGGCATCGTATTATTACGATATTGCGCGGAACGAAAATCACGGGTTTCTGTCGATGAAATACAGCGGACTGTTTCCCGTTTTTCAGGTGAAGGCAAATGTTGGCGGACGGCGAATATCGCTCGACAATTATATCGACCACGGTAATCAGCAGCATGTAAACGCCACATTTCTTGCTTATTTGCCGTTCAATTTCACGCGCGGCAGTTATGTTCACGGTCTGCAACCGTATTTTTATTACCGATACAGCAACATGTCGCTGGCAAACAGGAATTTCAGTTACCTCAATGGAGGAATATCGTACTGGCGATACCGGTCGCTGGCACATCGGGATATTTTTCCGAAATATGGCTGGCAACTGTGGTTCGATTATGTTGGCGCACCCAAATTGCCTGTAGGCAAACTGTTTGTTTCAAAGGCAAATATCTATTTGCCCGGACTGGTGCGCAGTCACGGGCTGAAAGCCAGCCTGTCGTTTCAGAAACAGAATGTTGAGCAGGGCGAATATTTTTTTCCACAACAGTATGTCGAAATTGCGCGTGGAGGACTGTATCGGGTTTCCGCGTCGGAAACGCTCACCGTTAAGGGCGACTATTCGTTTCCCGTATTTTATCCCGATTTCAGCATCGGAGCGCTTGCCTATTTCAAACGTATCAGAAGCAACCTGTTTTTCGACTATACCGGCAACATTACCAGCGGTTTCAGCCGCCTTAACCAGACGTCAAAAGGAATAGACCTGACTTTCGACGTGCATTTGCTGCGATTTGCCCTTTCATCGATCACCCTGCGCCTCTATTCGCTGAATACCAGCCGTAATGTGTTTTTGTGGAATCTGCATTTCGGAATGAATATTTAGTGATTTACGATTTTTGATTTTCTAACAAGCCTGCAAACGAGATACGGCGGACTTTTTTGCGAGATACAAGAGGCTGTCTCAAAAGCAATTTCAATACGCAGACCTTGTTCTTTGTGGTAAAGAATTATATGAATATCGTACATGATACCTAAATTGATTTATTTTATTTCATAGAAATTCCGGCGTAACATGCAGCGGTTCATTGTTTTTTATTTTATTTCCACAATGTGGACAAAATTTATGCAATTCGTCAATTTGTTTTTGACAATAAGCGCATAAAAATAATTTTTCTTTTATTAATTCCAAGGGTTTGTCAATTCTTTCGAGCATATTTTCAGGGATTTCACCAATAAAACTTGACTCGTTGCCTTTGCGTGAAATCAAAAATAATTTTTCTTTGGCACGAGTAACCGCCACGTAAAACAGTCTCCGTTCTTCTTCCAGCAACAATTCATGATTTGCCCGCTTGATAACCTGAAAAATACGGTCTTCCAGCCAAATATCAGGAAAACCGCCGTAACCGTCGGTTAATCCGATAATAAACACCACTTTTGCTTCCAATCCTTTGGCAGCGTGAATGGTTTTTGCCTGTACTTTTATCCCTGCTTTTTTGAACGCTTTGCTAAAATTGGGACGAAAAACATGTTTTCGTCTGTACAAAAACAAAATATCATCGCTTGTGTATCTCTCTTTTTGCAGTTTTACGACTTGTTCGACACAAAAATTCAACGTTTCTTCCATACTGTTTTCCTCTTCGGATGCAGCGAAAAGCATAATTTTTTGCAAAGAAGGTTTTATGGCAAAAATTTCCTTGTCAATTTTGAATTTATTGTGTTTAATCACCTCATTACTTGCATCTACAATATTTTGCGTACTGCGATAGTTGATATTCAGAGTGATGATTTTTGAAGGATTAAAATGTTTCTCAAATTCAACAATATAACTCACATCAGAGCCGCGAAAACCGTAAATACTTTGCCAGTCGTCGCCCACGCAAAACAATTGTGTTTTATCTGTCAATAATAATTTTATAAATTCAACCTGCAAACTATTAACGTCCTGAAATTCATCAACTAATACATATTCAAACCGGTTTTTCAGTATTTTTGCAATATCGTTATCATTTTTCATCAACGAAATACAGCGAATCAGTAAATCGTTAAAATCAAGATAGGATTTATCAACGCAATACTCATTAAATTTCCGAATCAGAGGAATGGCAAGCGCGTAAAAATGACGAACCCGCTCGTGCTGGTCGGCTTGTGCGCGACAGGCAATCTGCTGTAAATCGGTATTTTCAACTTTAATCATATCCATTACACGATTTACCATTTTGATAAATTCGTCAATATGATTGTGAAAACCGTTAAACGCTTCCTGATAAGTCATTTTTCCGGTTCGATGATTTTCCGACAATCTGTTTTTGACAATATTTTCCAAAACATGGCTGAAAAAAGCCGAATCATGCGTATCTTTTTCGTATGTATATTCAACCGTAAAACCGGCTTTTTCACAGGCTAACTGTTTATCATTCACAGAATAACTCAGATTACTCAAATGTTCAATATAAATATTGGCGTCGGGCAAATAAAAATCCGGCTGAAATGTAAAACCTTTTTCAGAAACTTGCCTTTTACCTTCATAAACATAACGAATATTGTTTTTAAAAAACCAGTCGGCAATAAATTGCTCCGATTTGGAGCGGACTTTTGTGCCGTCAAACGTGGTGTATAATTTTTCGTAAAAATAGTGTTTATCTGTATTTATGTGAATTTTATCTACAAAATAATCAAGAATATATCGTTTCAAATTAAATAGAAATTTTTCATCATCACATTGCTGAATCAATATTTTATGAAATACTTCAAACACCGTTTCTTTTGCCTTGTATTCGGCAAATTCGTCATTTTCATTCCATTTGTCTTCGCCCAATATTTTAAATTGATTATCAAATTCATTAACGCCATATTTTCGCAATATTTTGAAGCACAAACTATGAAAAGTTCGTATTGTCAATGCCTTAATCCATTGAAATTTGCTTTGATATTTTAATCGCAGCGCGTTTTTTTCTTTTTCCGTAATTTGTTTGTCGGTAAGTTTTTGTGCATAAATTTCTGTTTGGTCTGAAGACATAATCAAGCGGTCAAGCATTTCATTAGCAGCGTTTTTTGTAAACGTTATGGCAAGAATATTTTTTGATTTGACATTTTCTTTTTCAATCAGATAAACAATTTTCTGCAACAATGTCATCGTTTTCCCCGAACCTGCGCCGGCAAGTACAAGCAAACGTTTGTCTTTGCTGAAAACAGCCGCCTGTTGCTTCTCGTTTAATGCTGATATGTTGATATTTGAATGCATAATATACCCTTGTTTTATCAAAATAAAAATCTATCACATTGTTAAACTTCCGTGCAAAACTTTGGAAATTTGCGCTTTGCTGCAAAATTTCTGCTCTCCGAGCGGGTATTTGCTGTAAACCCCTGTTCGATTTCATGTTTCATTTCTAATTATTTTTATGTTAATCAATAAATTACATGTAATATCATGTGATAAATTACGGTGCAAACATAGTGAAACTTATTGAAACGGCAAACTTTTTGTTTAATCGGTTGAAAAAAAGATTGAGGTGCTATTAATAAAATATCTATTAGAATATTATTATGAAATGAACGTCATAGCAATCAAAAGTCCCGCAGGGACTTTTTTAGTGATTAATCAGTTATTTATTAATAAGGTCCCTGCGGGACGACACTTTATTAACCTTAGGCTGAAGCCTACGGCAATGACCCTACCCCCACAAATAAATCCTGCCAATTGTGAAAATCATAGTTCAAGCCCAAAATCAACGCCCCAAATTCAT
This sequence comes from Prevotellaceae bacterium, assembly GCA_031279695.1. Classification (GTDB taxonomy): domain Bacteria; phylum Bacteroidota; class Bacteroidia; order Bacteroidales; family UBA932; genus JAIRLF01. Next base: position 7,533 of record JAITIA010000080.1, read on the forward strand.
CAAAAACACTTCTCCCACGAGAAAAATTTGCATTAACCATATCGCTGTTTTTCAGTGAAATCATAACAATTATTTGTGAATATTATAGTGTTTTGAAAAAATATTTATGGCAAATTGAAAATAAATATCTACTTTTGCGGCGATTTTTTGATTTACGATTGAAAAATCATTGTATAAAATTGTTAAATATTGAAAAGATGGCACATTACCTGGATCCGAAAAATGATTTGACATTCAAGCGCGTGTTTGGAGAACATCCGCACCTGTGCATGAGTTTGTTGAACAGCATGTTACCCTTGGAAGAGGGAGGTAAAAT
>JAITIA010000124.1 GCA_031279695.1 Prevotellaceae bacterium
TTTTATGAATATCGTACATGATACCTAGTGTCTGTCCGAAAACTCAAAAAAATGGTATATCAGCAAAGTCCCGCAGGGACGACACTTTATTAACCGGTGGCTTTAGCCTCCGGCAGCGACCCCGCCACGCAATCAAGTCCCGCAGGGACTGCACATTACATCAACAAATTCCACATTTCGTCCCTACGGGACGGTGGTTACGAGGTTGGGTTTGCGTTTTCTACCAACATTCCGTCCCTACGGGACGGCGGTTGCGGGTATCCGAGTTTTCGGACGGACACTAAATAAATTATCGATACAACCCTCTCTTATGTAACTAAATTCACTTGTTCTAAAAATCAATGCAATACCAGTTATTCTTGGCTGTGATGCCTTTTTTAGGCTGGGAGACTTATTATTTCTTCTGAGAGTAAAATAAGGGCGATTTACCTTGTGTACCAGGGATCTACTAAGGGCGCTTGTGGAAATAAGGGGTTTGTATCAATAATTTATTGAAAATAAAAGTTCCCACTATAAACACAATTTAATGAAAATCTGCAAAAATCCTTCTAATCTGCGTTATCTGGTGTGCTTCTTACTTTTTCCAGAACATCAATAGCTTTGATCACAATTGAATCTGTTTGATTTCGGAAGAAAAATGCGCCGAGTTCGTGCAGATTGGAAATTTGTCCGATATGCATTTTAAGCAGCATATCTATCTGTTGTGTTGTTTTTTCCACATCTTTTGAGGGATTTTTTACTCCTTCGTGTGCCAGATATTCGTAAAATCCGGGGTAAGGATTATTGTCTTCAAGAAACTTTTCGAGTTGTGAAGTATTTTCCATCTGACTCAGAGCGTTTCTGTATTTGCCACCATATTGTATTGTATATTTCAAAAACGTTTCGTTCAGACCTTTAACATATTCGCCATACAGTTCCGACGGCACAAAAATATCGGGAGTAATACCGCCTCCGCCATAGACCACACGTCCGTTGGCGGTATAATATTTTGTGGTATCGGTTTGTTTGATACTGTCGGCGCTAAGCATTTCGCCGGTTTGATAGCGTCGATTTGTTTCTTCGTAATAATCTTTTACTTCCGACATTCCGTGTCCGTAAGGGCGTTGGATGGATCGTCCCGACGGGGTATAATATCTGGCAATTGTCAGGCGCAGACCGGCTTTGTTGGGCAGGTCTATCATGTGCTGTACCAGTCCTTTACCGTACGACCGTTGCCCGATAATCGTTCCACGATCGTTATCCTGCACGGCGCCCGCCAGAATTTCGCTTGCCGAGGCCGAATGGTTATTTATCAGAACAGCAATATTATCGTCGCTGCAAATGCCTTTGCCTTCCGAATATTTGTTTTCTCTCATGAAGGCGCGCCCCTGAGTGTAAACAATCATTTTTTTTTCGGCAAACAGTTCGCTTGTTACGGCAATAACCTGATCCATAAAACCTCCGGTATTATCGCGCAGGTCGAGAATCAGGTTTTGCATTCCTGCTTCGTGGAGAGTTTTGACGGCGGTTACAAACTCCGAATAGGTTGTTTTCGAGAATTTATTCATCGACACATATCCCGTGGTCGGCGTAATCATATAGGCAACGTCGATGCTGTTGATAGGGATTGTGCCTCGCGTGATTTCTATCGGCAGCAGTTCGTTTTCGCCTTCGCGCTGAATTTTTACGGTTACTTTGCTGCCCGATTTTCCTCTCAGCATTTTTATCAGGCTGTCGTTGACGATTTTTTTTCCCGCAACGGTTGAGTCATTGACGGCAAGTATTTTATCGCCAAAATAAATTCCGGCTGCTTGCGCCGGACCGCCCTGAAACACTGCTGTTACAACAATAGTATCGGCAATAGTGGTAAAACCGACGCCTATTCCGTCGAAATTGCCTTCCAGCGGCTCGTTGTTCATCTGGAGTTCGGCGGCGGGGATGTAAATCGAGTGAGGATCAAGTTCTTTCAGTATTTTGGGGATATATTTATCGCCCAGACTGTCGATATTTACCGGATCGACATAATATTTTGAAATATAATCCATAATGCGAGCCATACTGTTGCTCGACCCCGAAACTGAATAGTATTTCGGAGCAAAAACTCTGCCGAGTTTTACGCCGACAAACAGCGCAAGTATAACCATTGCCAGAATGAGCAGCGGTTTAAAGTAATTGATTTTCTTATTTTCCATCATCGTTTTGTGTTTCTATTTCCAAATAAACTAATTCTATTTTTGCCCTTCTCAGCAGTTCCAGCCCGTCTTCCATCCGGTATTTGTCGAAAAACACAACCCGCTTTATGCCTGCCTGTATTATAAGTTTTGCACATTCGATGCATGGCGAGGTTGTTACATAGAGCGTTGCGCCTTCGCTGCTGTTGTTCGAGCGGGCAACTTTTGTTATGGCATTAGCCTCTGCATGAAGCACGCAGGGTTTAGTCTGTCCCGTTTCGTCTTCGCAAATATTTTCAAAACCCGAAGGCGTTCCATTGTATCCGTCGGAGATAATCATCTTGTTTTTAACCAGTAACGCCCCTACTTGTCTGCGAAGGCAGTAGGAATTTTTTGCCCAGATACGAGCCATTTCAAGATAATGTCTGTCGAACTGCAACTGTTTGTTGTTCATTAATACCATATATATTGGACTGCAAAGGTAGGGCTTTTTTTCGATTTGAATACTTTTTTTGTCAAAATATTTTTTAATTCACTGATTTTGAATGCTCTTTTATTTCGTTTTTCCACGTCGGCACACCTCATTTTCATCATTCAAAATCATAAATTGATGAAATTTCGCTTGTCCGAACTGTGATTTTAAGAATGATTATCTTGATTTGTATGATTAACATTTACAAAAATCAATCAAATCACACTAAAATCACAGTTCGGAAAACCGCCAATTCCGATAAAAACACCGGAAAAATCAGCAAAAAAACACCGGACAGAAAGTTGTAATCGCCAATCAATAAGTTTATAAGATAAAAAAGAATTGTAATAGCAAAATTATGTATATATTTGCGCCCGATTTAATTTAATGAAAATTAGAAATGAAAAAGATTCTGTTTTTTACTCTCATTGTGGCGCTGAGCGTTGCGTGCAACAGCGAAATAAGCCTGTCGGGCAGGGATGCGGCAAGCGAATTTTTGGAAGATAAATTTACCGGTATCGGGGTGCAGGACGGGTTTGAACTGCATCTGTCGAGCGGCGACGAAGCCAAAGTCAAAATCGAAGCCGACGAGAAAATTATCCCTCATGTCAAATACGAAATCACCGGCGGGATACTGTATTTTTACAGGGACGTCGAAGCGGATTTTCCCAGTAATGCTCTGGTAAAGATATATGTAACCAGAGATTCGGTGAGCGTGCTGAAAGCCTCAAACTCGAAAGTCTTTATTGCCGACACCCTCAAAGTCGAAAGCCTCGAACTGAATTTTTCCAACTCCAGCGTTCTGGAAGGCGCGGTCGAATGCCGGCAACTGCAGGCAGCCATCAATGCATCCACCCTGAAACTGAGCGGAACAGCGGCAAACGCACTGTTGAACGTTGCCGATGGCAGTCTGGTCGAAACCGGCTTAAAAACCGTCGATACAAAACTGAATCTTGCCGGCGGCAGCGCTGTTTACCTTTATGTGTCGGGCGAGCTGGACATTTATGCCCGCGATAAAAGCCGGTTATACTATTCTCTGGTTGGCGTATTCCGCAGCGTTACGCTCGACGATGAATCGGAAATCTTATATTATGATAATCAATAAAAAGAAAATAACAGAATAATGAAATCAATACTTGGAATGGGCAATGCGCTGGTTGATATTTTAGCAGTAACGCCCAACAGCGACCTGCTGGAAAAATACAGCCTTCCACTTGGCAGTATGCAACTTATCGAAGAAAAAACGGCAAACGGCATATATGAGGACATCAAGCAGTATTCGCCCTCGATTGTTGCCGGCGGCTCGGCAGCCAACACCACTGTTGGCGCTTCGCAACTCGGTATGAGAGCAGGTTTTTTGGGAAAAATCGGCAAGGACGAACTCGGAAAATATTACGAAAACAATCTCAAATCGATGGGCGTCTGTTCGTTGCTGCTCAAGGAAGATAAAGGCACGGGACGGGCAATGGTGGTCATCACTCCCGATGCGGAACGCACTTTTGCCGTTTATCTGGGCGCTGCCATGGACATGAACCCGGCCGAAATCGACCCCGATATATTCAACAGTTACGATTATTTGCACATCGAAGGCTATCTAATACAGGATCACGCTCTTATTGAGCGTGCAATGAAACTGGCAAAAGAAAAGGGCAAAACGGTATCGTTGGATCTTGCCAGCTACAACGTGGTCGAAAGCAATGTCGATTTTCTGCATCGAATAGTGGAACAATATGCCGACATTGTGTTTGCCAACGAACAGGAAGCGAAGTCGTTTACCGGCAAGGAGAGCGATGAGGCAGTGGCTGTCATCGCAGAAATGTGCGATATTGCCGTTGTAAAAATTGGCGGGCGCGGTTCCTTAGTCCGACAGGGAAGCGCAACTTGCTGTGTACCTGCAATTCCGGTCAAGTCTGTTGATTTTACCGGCGCGGGCGATTTGTACGCCTCCGGTTTTCTCTACGGGCTGTCGTGCGGGAAAAACCTCGAAACTTCGGCAAAAATCGGCACGGTCTGCGCCGGCGAAATAATACAGGTAATAGGTACAAAATTATCGCCCTCAGCGCTGGCAAATATTCAAAACACAATAAAAACACTGTAAATCAGCGCATGTCGTTATCATTCAATTTGGGCAGACAGGGCGAAAAGGATGCCGTCGATTATTTGACTGCCAACGGCTACACTATTCTGGAACGTAACTGGATATATAATCATAAAGAACTGGATATCATTGCCCGATATGGCGACGAACTGCATATTGTGGAAGTCAAAACCCGCAGCTCCGATTTCTGGCAAACGCCTAATGAAGTGGTAGGCAGAAAGAAACAGAGAAATATGATTGAAGTCGCAAATGCCTACATTCAGCAGAAAAATCTCGACAATCCGGTGATTTTCGATATTGTTTACATCCTGACAACAGGAAAAGAAACAAATATCGAACTGCTGCCCGATGCGTTTACAATTTTTGAATAATGATTAATGCCTGCGGCGGACAGGCTTAGCCGTCAAAATTGACGATATAACCTGCTGCCATACAACAAAATAATTGAAAATTATAAAATGAAAATAAATAACAGATGAATGAAACAGAAAAATACAATCAGATCGAAAAAAAATTTTTGACCATCGGCTCCCGACAGGTAATACTCGACAGCGATGTTGCCGAGCTTTACGGCGTTGACATCATGCACATTAATGAGGCGATAATAAATAATCCGGACAAGTTCCCCAAAGGCTACATATTTGAGTTGAGCAAAAATGAGAAAAATGAGGTTATCAAAATTTTTAATAACCCCCAAATAAAGTTTGCGACGTCCGCCCCTAAAGCATTCACCGAAAAGGGTTTATATATGCTTGCCATCATTCTCAAAAGCGACAAAGCCTTACAAACAACTATCGCCATTGTGGAAACTTTTGTTAAAGTCCGCGAACTTGCCCGCTCCGTTTCAAAACTTTACGAAATAAGTGAAGAATTTTAACAAAAATCGCTGATGCAAAAAAGTGGCTAAATTATTGCCGATATTTTGGGCGACGACTTGAAAATATCGGATACCGAAACAACTTTTGAAGTGAATTTTGCCCTGATGAAATTCAAAAACACCATCAAACGCAAACAATAATTTCGGCAAAACAAATAAACGATGTGAAATAAAAAATGTCTGTCTATAAAGTCCGAATCCCCGTCCTTTGACGGAGATAAGCACAGTTTCGTCTCAACGGCGGCAAAATTGCCGATTTATCAATGGACGGTTTGGTGTGCGGCGTTATGCGTCGCAGGTGTTTATTCTTAATTTTATAGCCTGTCAATCTCTTTTTGAACCTTTTTTGACCGAAAAAATTAAAGAATTTCAAGAAAATATCCGACATGTCAATTATACTTAATTGATTTATAAACAAACATTTTGCCCGATTTTAATAAAAACTCAATACTTTAAAGTGTTAAATTTTGTTGTAGAAAAATAAATATTTGCAATTGTGTTGGATTTTTGTTGTACTTTTGTCCCCTGAAAACACTGAAATTTTTTTGGTGTAATAATTAAAATTAAATGTTTTTAACATGAAAAAAGTAAAGATTATTTTAGTTGTTACTATATTGTTTGGTACACTTGCTTGTTCCAACGAAGGAACGCTGAACAACCTTGAAGTTACTGAAAATAGCGAGGTTGAATTTACCAACGCCGAATTGGATGTTTTGTATCGACTGCGAAACCCCAATAACACTTTGGCGTTGTTTGTTCGTTTAAAACAAAAATTTTTATAATGAACAGACGCAAATTTATTACGACCAGCATTGCTGGGACATGCTTCACGCTTCCCTGTTTGCGGAGTGTGGCAAACTCGTTGTCGTTTACCGGCAACGACGATTTCAACGGCAAAACAACTAATCATGCCGATATCCGCGATTGTTTCGTATGGGAAGACGAAGCCGTGATCCAACTTGTAGAATCCGTATTTGACAAATGTATCCTCGGCAAAATTCATCCTCCGCAAAATGAACTCAAACACCGCTGGATTGCCCCCGGAGGCAACTATAGGGGGCAGTGGATATGGGATACCATGTTTGTTATCGACCTGTTGAGCATCCTCGACGGTCAACGGGAAATTATCAGGGACGTGTTTGCCAACTACCGCGATTTTCAGGAACGCTGGAATCGTGCGACGCCGCCGCATAAGCACCACATGATTTCCTGTATGATTATGGCGGACGACGATACGGAAAAGTGGAAGACGTATCCGGCATATTCCCAGATTCCAATTCTCGCATGGGGGCTTGAGCAAGTATATAAGCGTAACGGCGACATGCAACCGATACGTGAAAATCTGGAATCGCTTGAAAACTTCCACGAATGGTATTGGCGCGAGCGGGATGTTACCGGCGTGGGGCTTGTGGGAGTAGGCGCTTATTCGGGAAATATACAGCACGCCCGCTTCGAAACATTCGATTTCGACGGCACACTGGACAATCTTCAACTGACGCGCCATCCGTCGCGCCGCGACGATTCGCAGACTAAGGCTTACGGCGATATTTTGGTGGTCGGCAATACTTCGTATCTGATTTTGGCGGAACAGTCGCTGGCTCGTCTCGCCCGCATAGCCGGCAACACGGCAATGGCCAAACGTCGTGAAAAAAGAATTCGATTCAGTATCGCTTCCATGCGCAAAAATATGTGGGACGGGAAGGCGGGCGTATTCAAAGCGCTCCGGCGCGATTCGATGGAAAAGATCGACGAGTTGAGCATCGGCTGCTGGATGCCTCTGCTGGCGGGCGTACCCACAAAAAAACAGGCACGCCGCATGGCCGAAACGCTGGCTTCTCCCGCTTGGCAAACTCCCTTGCCCGTGCCGACAATTCCCTGCAACGATCCGCGCTATAAACCGGAAGGATTCTGGCGCGGCGATGTCTGGACGGTTACCAACTACCAGATTGCAAAGGGGCTTAAAGCCTATGGTTTCGATGACCTCGCAGCGGATATTGCCGACAAAACCATCGAAAATTCCATAAAGAATGGCGTCAGCGAGCACCATCATTCTTCGACCGGCAAAGCCCTTGGCGTCGATTTTCTGGGAATGAGTTGCACGGTCGTAACCCTGATGCTGGAGGGAATCAGCCGCAAATACAAACTGAGATTGAAACGATGATACGTTTCCTCCCATTTGAATATTTCATGTCAAAGCAAGTTTTGTGGACGGAACAGCGCTGGAATCAACCGCGCCGCCGGTAAATATTAAAGGTGCAAATGAATGATTGTTAGTGTGATTTTTTGATTTAGAGGGTGAACTCAAACAAGGTTTCACCCTCTAAATTTGGTTCAACTGGGAATTGTGTGGAACATCCATAGAACCCTTATTTCCAAAGGCGCCCTTAGTAGATACGCTATTAATCGCGACCCTACGCCCTTATTCCCTTATTATTTTTTCTGAGAAAATAAGGGTTGGGTATCAGGGCTACTTACTATCCGTCCGAAAACTCGGATACACGCAATCACCGTCCCGTAGGGACGGAATGTTGGTAGAAAACGCAAGCCCAACCACAAATCACCGTCCCGCAGGGACGGAATGTGGAATTTGTTGATTTAATGTGCAGTCTCGTTGTTCGGACGAGGCTGTGCCTCGTCCGGTTTATCTTGGCAGGCTGCGCCTGCCAACAAAAATGCAAATGCAGGCACAGCCTGCAAGGATAGAGTGGACAAGGTAGAACCTTGTCCCAACAGCCGTGGCGGGGTCGCTGCCGGAGGCTAAAGCCACCGGTTAATAATGTGTCGTCCCTGCGGGACTTGGCGGATATGCCATTTCTGCAAGTTTTTCGGACGGACAATAATTATTTTGAAATGAACGGTTAAGCAATTACACAAAAAGAAAATATTTGATAATAAAATGTTAAAAACAAAATCGAAACAGAAGCGTCTGAAAAAAAGCACGTTGAAAGAAAAAACAGCGCAGGGACTGTTGTGGGGCGGGGTGAGCAATATCCTGCAACAGTGTATCGGTATGGGCTTTGGGATAGTGATTGCCCGAATACTGACGCCCGACGATTACGGACTGATTGCCATGCTGGCAATATTTTCGGCAATTGCCGTCGCATTTATCGACGGCGGTTTTTCGTATGTGCTGATAAAAAAGAAAAATCTTCAACATCGCGACTGTAATGCTGTGTTCTGGTTCAGCGCTTTAATGGGGTTGGGAATTTATCTCCTCCTGTTTTTTGCCGCTCCGCTGATTGCCAAATTCTACAAACAGCCCGAACTGCTTAGCCTGTCGCGCCTCCTTTTTCTCGGATTTCTTGTGGGATGTATCGGCAACGTCCACGTAGCCATAATGTTGAAAAATATGATGACAAAACAGATTGGCATCATCAATATCTTTGCCGTTCTTTCGTCGGGAATTGCGGGGCTGCTGATGGCTGTCAATGGATACGCCTATTGGGGACTTGTGGTTCAGCAACTTGCGCATATCGTCATTGCCGTATTTTTGCGCTGGTATTTTTCGCCATGGCGACCAACTTTTCAGTTCGATTTTTCGCCGCTCCGCAATATGATTGGTTTTAGCCTGAAACTGTTTTTGACAAATATTATTGTAAATGTCAATACAAATCTGAGCTATACCCTGATGGGAAAATTTTACGGCAAAACCTCGCTCGGATATTACTCGCAGGGATACAAATGGGTATCGACAGGCAGCCTGTTAATTTCCGGTATGCTCAATATGGTAACCGCGCCGCTTGCCAGTCAGGTGAACGACGACGCCGAGCGGCAACTGCGCGTTGTGCGTAAAATGCTGAGATTTACCGCATTCGTAGCCTTTCCCGTGTTCATGGGGCTGGTTATCATCGCAAAAGATTTTATAGGGATTACTCTGGGCGACAAATGGTTGCCAAGCATACCTTTTATGCAGATAATCTGCATCTGGGGCTTGTGCTCGACCTTCATAACTCTGTTTGTACATTTTTTGCTGATTAACGACAGGTCGAGTACATATCTGTATGGAAATCTCATATTTTGCAGCATACAAATGCTTGTACTTCTGCTGGTTTACTGTTTGGGAGCAGGCATTATTTATTTCGCCGCCGGTTTTGTTGCAACCAGCGCATGCAGCGCTGTTTTCTGGTATATCAAAGTTCAGCCGATACTGAAAATAAAAAACCGACAGGCTTTTGTCGATGTTTTTCCATATTTCACAGTTTCAGGCTTTTCGGCGCTGGCAGCCTGGCTCGCCACAAACCGCATAGACGCGGCATGGCTGTCGATTCTTCTGAAAATCATACTGATGCCGTCCTGTTATTTTGCCGTTCTCCGGCTTTTCAACTCCGTTATGCTGAAAGAGACCGTCGAAATGCTAAAAAACCAAATAAAACCGCCCGGAAACACAGCTCCAACAGACAAAAATCAATAAAAGTTGAAAAAAAATTTCATAAGATAATATATTGAAAAAAAGAAAATTATAACGAAAATCAAAGAACGGGAGAAATAAATATTTTTGTGATTGAAAAATTATATCTACTTTTGCGCCCAATTTTTATAAAAACAGAATATAAAAAGTATTAATTTAAAAACAGAACGAAAAAAGTGAATACTTTAAGTTACAAAACCGTATCGGCAAACGCTTTAACAGTCAATAAAAGCTGGTACGTCATCGATGCAACAGATATGGTGTTGGGACGGCTTGCCTCAAGAATCGCATTAGTTTTGCGCGGCAAAAACAAACCCGACTATACCCCTCATGTTGATTGCGGTGATAATGTGATAGTTATCAATGCCGACAAAATCAGGCTGACGGGAAAAAAGAAAACCGACAAGGTGTATGTGCGCCACACCGGATACCCGGGAGGTCAGCGCTTTGCAACGCCTCAACAGCTGCTGAGCCGGAAACCGTGCGCAGTGGTCGAAACCGCCGTTAAAGGCATGCTCCCTAAAAACAGGCTTGGTTCTCAATTATTTAGAAACCTTTATGTTTATGCTGCCGGCGAGCATCCTCACGAGGCACAGCAGCCCAAACAAATTACATTGAAAGAAATTTAAAAGAAAATAATGGAAGTAATTAACGCACTTGGAAGAAGAAAATCTGCCGTTGCCCGCGTTTATCTGTACAGCGGAAGCGGAGAAATCACAATCAACGGTCGTCCTTTGGAAGTATATTTTCCATCGGAATTGCTGCAATATGTTGTGAAACAACCATTGACAGTTACCGGTAACGAGGGTAAATTCGACCTCAAAGTCAATCTCAACGGCGGCGGCATAAAAGGTCAAGCCGAAGCCCTGCGCTTGGGCATAGCCCGCGCATTGTGCAAAGTCGATACCGAAGCATTCCGACCACAATTGAAATCCAACGGATTCCTTACACGCGATTCCCGCGAAGTTGAACGGAAAAAACCTGGACGTCCGGGAGCACGCAAAAGATTCCAGTTCAGCAAACGTTGATGGAACTTGCAGGCACAGCGCCGGTTGTTAATTGTATCGCCCAAAAACCAGATACAATGCCGCGCTGCGGAAAATTTTCCCGACTGGCTTTGCCGCTACGTGGAAAATTGATGTAAAGAGTTATATATGAATATAAATAAAAAAAGAATAAAAAAATGTCAAGATTAACATTTCAAGAATTACTTGATGCAGGTGTCCACTTCGGACACATGAAAAGGAAGTGGAACCCCAAAATGGCGCCGTATATCTTTATGGAAAAGAACGGAATCCATATTATCGACCTGTATAAAACAATGATCAAAATCGACGAAGCCGCCAAAGTGGTGTCAGGCATCGTGCGGTCGGGTCGAAAAATACTTTTTGTTGCAACAAAAAAACAGGCAAAGGAAATTGTTTCCGAAAAAGTTCAGGCAATAGGCATGCCCTACGTTACCGAACGCTGGCCCGGCGGTATGCTAACCAATTTCCCCACAATTCGTAAAGCCGTCAAAAAAATGAAATCTATCGACGAAATGATAGAAAAAGGTACTTTCGACACACTGTCGAAACGGGAAAAACTCCAAATTTCGCGTCAAAGAGCCAAATTAGAGAAAAACCTCGGCTCCATTGTGGATCTCGTCCGTTTGCCCGCCGCCGTTTTTGTAATCGACGTGCAAAAAGAAGCAAACGCCGTGCGAGAAGCAAAACGCCTGAATATACCGGTGATAGCAATGGTTGATACTTGCTGCGACCCCTCGAATATCGACTTTGTTATTCCTGCTAACGACGACGCTTCCAAATCGATAGAACTGATAATGGATACAATCTGCAACGCCGTGAAAGAAGGCATGAGCGAACGCCAACTCGAAAGAGAAAAGGAAAGAGACGCGCCTGTGGGTAACGATTCGAGCGAAAGACATAACTCAACAAAAATGAGAGCCCGCAAACCTAAAAAAACAAATCAGGCAAACGAGCAAAAAAATAATAAACAGAAATAAAAACAAGGAATTTTTCAAAATTATGGCAGAAATAACCGCGACAGAGGTCGCAAAACTTAGAAAAATGACGGGCGCAGGCATGATGGACTGCAAAAACGCACTGGGCGAAGCAAATGGAGATTTTACCCGCGCACAGGAAATAATCCGCGAAAAAGGCAAACTTGTTGCCGCAAAACGCGCCGACCGCGAAACCACCGAAGGCGCAGTGATTGCAAAAATCGCCTCCTGCGGCAAAGAAGGTGTGATTGTTGCACTTGGCTGTGAAACCGATTTCGTAGCCAAAACCGACGATTTTAAAAAACTGTCGAACACGCTTGCCGACGCCGCCATTGCCAGCCTGCCCGCCGGCAAAGCAGAACTGGAAGCCTTAGTTGTCGATGGCTCGTCGATAAGCCAGCTTATCAGCGACCAAACCGGCAAAAGCGGCGAAAAACATGTGATTGCTACATACGAAAAAATTTCGGGCGACTATCTGGTTTCATATATCCACATGAACAGCAAACTCGCTACCATTGTGTCGTTTAACAAAACAATCCCGACAGAAGCCGGCAAGGACGTCGCCATGCAGGTGGCTGCCATGAACCCCGTATCGCTGAGCAAAAACGACTGCCCCGCCGAAATTATCGAACGGGAATTGCAAATCGGTAGAGAACAGGCTCGTCAGGACAATAAACCCGAAAATATTATCGAAAAAATTGCCGAAGGCAAACTCGTGAAATTCTTCAAAGAAAGCACCCTTACGGAACAGGACTTTATTAAAGACCAGAAAATAACAGTTGCGCAATATCTGAAAAGCGTAGATCCTGCCGCCGTAATCACCGGCTTTATACGTTTCTCTTTGAACGATTAATAAAGAAAATTAGTTCTCCATTTCATCTCAATGGTTTATACCGTTGGACAAAACTGCCTGAATATCTCAGGCAGTTTTCGTCTTTCTTCCACAGTATTTCATATAGAACTAATTTTTCATCGAAAAATCACTCAAATTCCACAATTTCTTTGAGCAGAATATCAAATTCAAGCCATTTTGCTTTTGCAAAAATCCCTTTTTGCGGCATCACAAGATTAAAGAAATCACGGTTATAGACCAGCGGCTGACCGTAATCGTCCATGCCATTGTCGGCTATTGGATAAACGAAACAAATGATATTTTCATTATCAGTCTCTATATTAACGATATACATTGGTTTTGCCGTCGTAATTCCGTTTTTTTCCGTTTCGCCGATATTCAAACTGTGTTCATACGACACTTTGCCAAAATAACTTAGATACTGTTCCGCCTTCAATTTGTTGCACGGGTGGCGATTACCGGCGCTGTCGAAAAGCCGTATCGAATCGCCGTCCTGCTTGATTGTGAACGAATTTGCAGGCTCGTTGCCGTTTTCAATCCTTACAGATTTTATTCTTTCGGGCATTATCGAAAAAGCGAGATTGTTTTCCCAAAATATCGGGTCGCTTACAAAATATTCTTCGAGATTGACATCCTGCGCGGGAAAATCGACAACAAAAACTTTTGTGCTGCTGTTCAGCATTCCCGTTGCGCCAAGCGTATCGGAAAACAGCAGATAATAGTCTGTTACAGTGCGTTTTTCGCGATAAGCCTTGACCCGAACGCCTTGCCTGAGCTTTTCGGGCGAATAAATATTTTCGTAAATTTTGGGCAAAGGATATTGCACTTCGAGTGCGGCGAGTATTGTTTTCAGATTTGCAATTTTACGCATGTTTGCCTTGTTCGAGGCAATCCGCCAGTCGTTTTCATCTATTCTGACAAGCGTTGTTTGCTGCTGGTTTCCAGTCAGTTCGATGCGGGTAATTTTGTCGATGCCGTCAATTGCAAACCGGTCGTATGAGGTGTTGCAGCACATCAGCAAGGACAGTCCTGCTCCGATACATGTTTTTTTATACAGAGTATAAATCATTTATTGACAATTTGTTTGCGATTTATTTTTTCAATATTCAGCCGTTTTTTGCGGATTAAAATCAACTCATTTTTCGCGCCAGATTTGCGTATAGTTAATCAGCAGCGGAAAAAATTCGTAGAATGCCTCTTTGAGAGTATCGTAGTTATTTTCCAGAAAATCAACAGCATCCTTGCCTGTTCGCGGCAGATGGTAATATTTATGCATACAGTCGAACGTTATTTTCAGCGATTCGAGTTCGGAATAATTTTTCAGTCGATTGCCGTACATCAGGGCATAAAGAGTGTTTCTGATTGGCACAGGAAGATGTTTATACATCGATAAAGCGTTGAAATAGAATTTCAAGCAGAATGTTTGCAGGGAAACATCGTCGGAAAAATCTTTCCAGCCGGCAGCCAGAAAATGGTCGTAAAAGATGTCAAGATAAACGCCTGCATACTTTCCAAATTCAGGATGCAGCAATCGCCTGATTTTGAAATTAACAGGATGCCGGTCGGTGAAATCGTCAATAGCCCGATGCATCAACACTCCTTTTCGTATAACCGGCTGTAAATCTTTATATTTGCCTCCTTTAATGGCGTCGCCCATAAAATTGCCTATCATCAGCAATTTGTCGTTTCCGGAGAGATATATGTGTGCCAAAAAGTTCATAAACCACAGAATTACTCTTTAAATTTTCAACTATAGACGTAATATTTGCCAAAATCGTTGCATGGCGCAGGCATTTTTTTTAAATTTATAATATCAAAATGCCGTTTCAATGAGATATTTTTCCGTTTGAACAAGATTTCCGTGTTTGACATTACTTTTATCTCTACTTTTGTACTGTTAATTTAAATATTTTAAACAATAAAGTCATGAGAACAAAATTGTTATTTTTAATTTGTGCATTTGCTCTGACAAGCGTTATTTACGCTCAGGATAACCGTCCCAACAGGGAGCAGCGGCAGGGGCAAAGAATTTCGACCGAAGAGAGGGCGAAAAATCAAGCCGACAGGCTGAAAAAGGAATTGACGCTGACCGATGTACAGTACGATTCGGTAAAGGCAATTCAGTTGCGGCATCTGAAAAAGGTAGAAGAGGCGATGAAAAATCAATCTTCCGACCGCAGGGCTGCATTCCAAAAAAGTCAGGAAGAACTTGGCAAGGAATTGAAGTCTCTTTTTACGGCAGATCAGGTCAAAAAGTATGACCAGATGCTCAAAGAACGCGAAAATCGAAGAGGCAGAAACCGTGATGGTCAACGACCTCAGCGCAACAATTAATTTGCTGTTAAGCAAGATGTTGAAAAAAAGGGGCGAAAGCCCCTTTTTTGCTTTTACAGTCAAATCTGTTTCAATATTCTTCATTATTGTTCGGGAAATCGCCTGATTTAACGTCCTTTATATAGTTTGAGAATGCTTCAAGCATATTTTCCTTCAAATTGGCGTAACGACGCAAAAAGCGGGGCGAAAAATTTTTGTTCATGCCCAGCATGTCGTGCGACACAAGCACTTGCCCGTCCACGCCGCCGCCCGCCCCGATTCCGATAACCGGAATTGCAATTTTTTTGGAAACTTGGGCGCCCAAAGTGGCGGGAATTTTTTCGAGCAACAGCGCAAAACAGCCTTCGTGTTCCAAAAGTTGAGCGTCGTTCAGCAGTTTACTGGCTTCGTGCTCGTCCTTTGCCCGCACGGTGTATGTCCCGTATTTATTGATTGACTGAGGCATAAGTCCGAGATGCCCCATTACCGGTATTCCTGCCGACAAAATTCGGCGCACCGAGTCGAGAACTTCTTCGCCTCCTTCGAGTTTGACGGCGTCGGCGGCGCTTTCCTTCATTATGCGGATTGCGGACGCCAGCGCTTCTTTTGAATTTCCCTGATACGAGCCGAAGGGTAAATCGACTATTACCAGCGCATTGCGCACTGCACGCACTACCGACTGTGCATGATAAATCATCTGGTCGAGCGTTATTGGCAAGGTTGTTTCGTGTCCTGCCATGATGTTTGCCGCCGAATCGCCAACAAGCACAATATCAACGCCTAATGCTTCGTCGATTATGCTTGCCATCGTATAGTCGTAGGCTGTGAGCATGGCAATTTTTTCGCCGCGCTGCTTCATCTCCATGAGTTTGTGAGTAGTAACTACTCTGTTTTTTCCTGTTACCGACATTATTGCAAGGCTTTTTTAACGATTTCGGAGATGAGCCTGCCATCGGCTTTGCCGGCTAATTGCTTGGATACTATACCCATAACTTTTCCCATGTCTTTTATTCCGTTTGCTCCGGTTTGGGAAATTGCAAGTTGCACGGCTTCGGTAATTTCGGCTTCGCTCAACTGTTGAGGAAGAAATTCTTCGATAATGTTTGCTTCTGCCTGTTCCTTTTCGGCAAGTTCGGGACGGTTGTTCTGCACGTATATGTCGGCAGTTTCACGTCGCTGTTTTACAAGTTTTTGCAGCATTTTTATTTCTGCCGTTTCGTCCAATTCCTGTGCTTTTTCAGCGGTTTTTGCTATTAAAATGGCGGCTTTTACCGCACGCAGGGCTTCAAGTCGAACTTTGTCCTTTGCCAGCATTGCAGTTTTTATTCCTTCATTAATTTTCTGTTCCAATGACATATCTTCACGTTTTTAAAATAATGAACAAAAGTAGTAAAAAACTGCTATTGCTGCAATTAATCGACAAATATTTGTGAACAGTCAGGCATAAATATTTTGATTTATAAGGTCTTGCATAATGAGATTTTTTTATGGAACAGAGATTTTTTTATGATATTTTGCGCAAATTTTGTCAAAAAATTGCAAAAAATCGGTTCAAAAAAGATTGAGATACTATATTTTTTATATGATGTTATCAATAGCGCCTCAATCTTTTTCAACCTTCAATAGAGGAAAACTCAATTGCGAGTTGCAAAGCACATAATTTCCTGAGCCAGAGCGTCGGCTTCGGTTGCGGATGTTGCTTCGGCATAAATTCTGATAATCGGTTCGGTGTTCGATTTGCGCAGATGCACCCATTTTTTGTCCTTGTCGAAATCGATGCGTACGCCGTCAATATCCGATATTCTGTACGATGAATATCTGCATTTTACCTGTTCAAGAATTTCGTCGATATTTGTGTCGGCGGTCAGGCTGATTTTGTTTTTCGACACAAAATAGTCGGGATATTTGGCTCGGAGTTCCGAACATTTGACTTTTTTCTGCGCCAGCAGCGAAAGGAAGAGAGCAATTCCAACAAGGGCGTCGCGACCGTAATGCAGTTTGGGATAGATTATTCCGCCGTTTCCTTCGCCTCCGATTACTGCATTGACACGTTTCATTTCCGCCACTACGTTTACTTCGCCCACAGCGGAGGCATAGTATTGTCCGCCATACTGTTCGGTAATATCTTTCAGCGCTCTCGACGACGAAAGATTGGAAACGGTGTTTTTGGTGCGGCTTGTGTTCAGAATATAATCGGCAACGGCAACCAGAGTATATTCTTCGCCAAAAAACGAGCCGTCTTCGCACACTATTGCCAGTCTGTCCACATCGGGATCGACTACAATTCCGAGATTTGCGCCCGTTACGGCAACTTCGCGGGCTATTCCGGCAAGATTTTCGGGCAGCGGTTCGGGATTGTGAGCAAACTGCCCGTCGGGGATACAGTTGAGCGCCATAAACTGAACGCCCATGGCTGCCAGCAGACGTGGAACGGCAAGTCCGCCAACGGAATTTACAGCATCAACAACAATGGTGAAACCTGCCTTCCGCACGGCTTTGACATCAACGGCGGTAAGATTGAGAATGGCTTCTATATGCTTGTCGGTGTATGTGTTATCGTATTGAAGATGACCAAGCCTGTCCACTTCCACAAAACTGTATTCGCTGTTTTCGACCATTTCCAGTAACTGTTTGCCATCGGCGGCGCTCAAAAATTCGCCTTTTTTGTTGAGCAGTTTCAGCGCGTTCCACTGTTCCGGATTGTGGCTGGCAGTGATAATTATCCCGCCATCTGCATGTAAGGCTGTTACGGCAAATTCGACGGTTGGAGTGGTTGCCATCCCAAGATCTGTTACATTGATGCCCGAAGCAATCAAAGTGCCGATTATCAGATTATTTACCATCTCGCCCGAAGGACGTGCATCCCGTCCGACAACAACTTTCAACTGTTTGTCGGAAATATTGTTATTTTTCAGCCAGTTTGAATATGCTCCGGCAAATTTTACAATATCCAAAGGAGAAAGCGAGTCGTTCGGTTTGCCTCCAATAGTGCCTCTTATTCCTGAAATAGACTTAATTAGTGTCATATCTTCTTTATTTATGAAAGGGCAAAAGTAAATCAAATTTCGATTATATACAAATTTATAACATCTTTTTTGTTGTAATTTATAAGCACAAAAAAAACAGATCCTTGAAATACATCAAGGATCTGTTCTACAAAATCCATACACAAATTTCAATTTTGCAGTCTGAATACGACTGGTACTTGATAAGGTACTTTTACTGCTTTGTTTTGCTGACTGCCGGGCGTCCATTTTGGCGATTTCTTTACGATTTCGATAACCGCATCGGCAAGGATAGGATCGACCTTTCTCACTGATTTGATTTCCGAAAGCGAACCGTCCGTGTTTACCGTAAACGAGAGGTACACCGTTCCCTGAATGTTGTTTTCAAGTGCGGCGGCGGGGTAACCCTGCTTCTCGATTTGCGCGTTTATCCAGTCGCGAAACGTGCTTGCGTCTTTGCCCTGAAACATGGGCTTTTTTTCCACTATTGCAAATGGAATACTCTCCTCAATGTCGTCTTCCGGCGCTGCTTCAACTTCCTTTTTATCGACGTAGGCAAGATTGTTGAAAAGATTGTTGTTTGCTTCCGATTCGGAAAAGTCGAAATCGGAATCAATCTTTACGTCATCTTCCACGATGTCAATTTCTTCGGGAATTTGAGGTATTTGGGGAATTTCCTGAGGAGGCGGAGGCGTCTGTTCCGTAATGGGGACTTGTTCCTCTTCTTCTACAATTTCCTGATGTCCTGCTACAAGCACCGATTCGGGTTTTTCGCTGGACGTCCAGTTGAATGCCACGAATACTGCTAACAGAGCAACGGAAAGACCGATTTCAAAAAACAAGAATTTCTTGTTTTGAAGGTCTGCTTTGGGCGTTTTTTTTAATTCCATAATGTTTTAATTTTAACTGTTATAATACTTTTTTTTAATAATTTCCGACATCTGTTTACTTATATACTATCAAACTTCGTGCCAAAAATTACATTATAAAATTATTTTTTTGGAGGATCAGCGAGATAACTGATTTTCAGAGCCTGACATCGCCTGAGTTCCTGTTTAACATCTGTAACTATGCCCATCTTTGTTTGCAAGTCCATTTTGAAAGCAATTGTTAGCTTCACCCTGTCGGCTTCGCTAAGTTGCTCACGTTTGGCTGCAACAAAGTCGCGAATGTCGTTAATCGTTTTAAATGAATCGTTTAACTGCATTCGGGTATCCGTTCCGTATTTCGACTGCAAAGGTATGATTGGTGTTCCCACATTTATATAGCATGTAAGGTCTTTCCGTTCGAGTTTTGCAATTTCCGTTGCTTCGGGGAGTTTGATTTCCACCATTATTTCTTCGTCTCTCATGGTTGTTGTAACCATAAAGAAGAAGAGAAGCATGAATACGATATCGGACATTGAACTGGAGGAATATGAGCCTCCGCCGCGTTTTTTCTTTTTCAGTTTCATAAAATCTCCTACTTTTTCTTTTTACTTTTACCTGTGTCTCTCGGTTCTGCTTCCGATATGTTGAGCGGATACATTCCTCTGACCGATTCTTGTTGGTCTTCGGTCAGTTTATTGTATTCAGAGCCGAATTTTGCTGAGGAAAACGTGTTACGGAGTTCGGTATAGGCTTTCATTATTTCGTTTTGAACAGCCATATACATGCTGTAGCTTGTTCCTCTGTCGGTTTGGAGTGAAACCACGCCTTTGCTCACCTTTTGTATTCCCAAGCCTTTGACCTCTTTGTCTTCCTTTTCAGGTTTGGTCTCTTCGTTGTTGGGATTTTCGATAAAGGTTACGACCATTTCCTTAAGCAGTTGAACTTCCATTGGTTTGCCGTCCACCATGAGGCGGTCGGCGCTGTTCACATGTACTTGAAGGATATTGCGTCGGTGGATTTCGACCCTTTCTTTTTCTTCCTGTTCCAGCATTGGGGGCAAACGGCGCGGAAGTCCCTGGTTTTGCTCCATGGTGGTTGTAAGGAGAAAAAACGACAGAAGCAAAAAAGCAATATCAGCCATTGAGCCGGCATTTAGTTCCGGTGTTGATCTTTTTGCCATCTTTATTCGGGTTTTATCTCAGCTTAAATATGTTCCAGACACTTGTTCCGAGTGTTACAAATATCGTTGTAAACAGCATGATATACACTGCAATAAGGTTTACGTCAGCAAACTTTATTGTTCCTTCCGTAACTGGTTCATGACCGGGTGTAAACGGGAGCGGGTCGCCTGCTGCAAAAGCGTAGGACAGACCGACCACAATTATAAATCCCAGAAAACCTACGGCAATTCCCACTGCTGATTTTGGATTTTTGGCGACTTGTGGCACAGGCATAAACACCGCTAACGCGGCTGCCAGACCTACCAGAATGTACGCCCAGATGAGCATGGGATTGATAACTGCCATTAGTTCTTCAAGTTGTCCCTTGTCCAAACGTCCACACCCTACAAAGGCGTAGCCGCACAGTACGACGGATACAAGCACAAGAGTCCATAGCAGTATGCTTATGTATTTACTTGATTTCCACATAACTTCTTATTTTTTTACAGAGTTGTGTTTCATCAGAACATCTACAAAGGATATTGTAGAATCTTCCATGGAATTGACGATTGCATCAATCTTGGAAATGATGTAGTTGTAAAAAACTTGAAGGATGATGGCAACGATAAGACCGGTTACGGTGGTAATCAACGCCACTTTCATACCGCCTGCCACAACGGAGGGCGACATGGTGCCGGCTTTCTGAATGTCGTCAAATGCCTGAACCATACCGATAACTGTTCCGAGGAATCCCAATGACGGGGCTAACGCTATAAAGAGCGATATCCATGGCAAATTGGTTTCCAGTTGTCCCATTTGGACGGAACTGTACGATACGATTGACTTTTCGACGATGTCCAGACCTTCGTCGTTACGGTCTAATCCCTGGTAGAAAATACTTGCAACGGGACCTCTGGTATTGCGGCATACGTCTTTTGCTGCTTCAATTCCACCGGTTTCCAATGCTTCCTCTACATTCTGCAACAGTTTTTTTGTGTTGGATGTTGCCAGATTGAGGTAAATGATGCGTTCGATGCAGAACGCCAGACCCAGTACGAGGCAGAGTATGATGGGGGTCATAAATGGGGGACCTCCGTCGATAAACTGGATCTTCAGTTGTTGATGTAATGGGGTTGGCTCGTCCGCACCTGCGGGTACTTGTGCCATAGCATATCCTGCATAAGAGAGGAATGCTGTGAATGCTGCTGAAAACTTAAAAATTCTTTTCATGGCTTGCTTGTTTTAATAATAATAATTTAATTTTAATTTGTTAATATTTAATTTTAATTTTAATATTCTATCTTTTAATATTTTAACATTGCGGAGAAAAAGGGATTCGAACCCTTGATACCCTTTTGGAGTATACGCACTTTCCAGGCGCGCGCCTTCGACCACTCGGCCATTTCTCCTGTTTTTTTCACCCCTTTTTGGTGCAAAACGGCGCCGCCAAATTACTATGTTTTTTTCAATCCACAAAATTTTTTTTTCTTTTCGTTTATAATCAATCACTTTCATTCCGCCTAAATTTGCTTAGCCTCTGACCGGAGGCGCGATTTTTTCCATTTTTTGACGTATCCAGACAATGTTCACAAAGGTAACAATGGATACACACATTATAACAAACAAAACTGCCAAAATGTTTACCGAAATTTTCTCTAATCGTAAAATTTGCAGTTTTGAGAGATAAAATTCTCGTGCCAGTTCAAAAATTCCGAACGACGCCAGCCCTGTTAAGAGATTGAGACCCAGAACAAGAATGCTGTACGGGCGGGCGAGTTCGCGGCGCGAGTATCCCATGAGAATTAAATTTCCCAGTGTTTTTCTGTTTTTGTAAACCAGCAGGTTGATACTCAGAAACATCAAGCCTGTTGCGGGAAGCAGAATCAGCAGTCCCACAATGGATACGGCTATTATTATAAGTTTCAGAATATATGACAGTTTGCTTTGTTCGTCTCCGTTTTTGTTGATTTCGTAGTTTTTCGATGCAAAAAATTCTGCTGTTTCGGGTGCTGCCAGATTTGCTACTTCCACCAGCAGTTTCGATTTTTTTGTGGGCGCTCCGTCGCCAAAGGCGTTGTTTGCCCACTCCATAAAGGTTTCGGGGACGAGAATGGTATTGAGATAATCGGAAAAACCAACGATGCGGCTTTTGTATCGTTCTTTTTTCTGTTCGTTGCTAATCATGACGTTAAAGTTTACTTCCTTTATGAGTTCTTCCGAAATTTGGGGCAAATTTTTGCTGCCGGCAAAGCCGAAATTGTAGAGTGTCAGATAGTCGCGCGGAACGATAACGGGTATAAATGTATCGCCTTCATGCCAGCTCCATTTGTCGGCTGCGACGTCGAGCAGACGGTCGGGAACGGATTCAAAGAACATTTCGGTGGCAAAATAGGGTACGTTGGCAGAGGCTTCCATGTAGGCATATACGCCATATTTGCATGGTGTAAAGAATGATATGGATTTTATGAAGTTCTGCGATTTTATTTCTTCGATTTCTTTTTCGGAAAATATGGTGTTTTTTGAATTGATTGCCGAAAGCATTGAAACTTTTTTTGTTACAACGATGTATTCGTTTTTCAGCAGCCCTGTATTTGGCGAAAATATCGGCTTGATGTCTAACGAAAAACCGAATGCGGTGAATATGATGCTCATACCGATGAGGGCGGTAACAAAATATCCTACAAGTTGGGGAATACTGAGATTTTGACGCAAAAGTTTTTCGAGCATTATCGGTTATTTTTTCAATTGTTTAACAATGGTTTTGATTGTTGCCGCGCTGGTTTGGTCGGTTTCGTATTCGGGGATACCCGGCAACCCGCCCATATTTATTTTATGGTTACGATATGTCATGCCGCCGGCTATGCGCTGTTTTCCCGATACATGAATCTCTGTAATGCCCGTATATTCCACAAGTTCAGCAACATTTGTTGAGTTTATTCCGCTGCCCGCCATTATTGCTATTCGCCCTGCCGACAGGCTGACTAAGTTCTTTATCAGTTCCTTACCCTCGACCGCTTTGTTTTCCTGTCCCGAGGTCAAAATTCGTTCGCAGCCTGTTGCGATTATTGTTTCCAGCGCTTCGACGGGGTTTTTGCTCATGTCGAAAGCGCGATGAAAGGTTGTGCCAAGTTTGAGATTTTTTGCCATGCTAACGAGTTCACCTGTACGCTGTTGATCAACTGTGCCGTTGGCGCGGAGAATGCCGAAAACAACGCCGGCAGCTCCAAATTTTTGTGCATGGATTATATCGCGTTTCATGATTTCAAATTCCAAATCGGAGTACAGAAAATCGCCGCCTCGTGGACGAATCATCACATAAACAGGGACTTTGAGTAGCCGGCATGAGAGTTCTACAGCCGCCGCACTTGGGGTTGTTCCGCCTTCAAACAAGTTGGCGCACAATTCTACTCGTGTGGCGCCACCTTTTTCGGCTTCCAAAGCCGACTGCACAGAACCTGTACAAACTTCAATTTTATAATCCATTCCTGTTAAAAAATTTCGGAGCAAAAATATATCTTTTTTTCATAACGGCAAAAAAATAATTGTTAATCAGTCATAATTAATACTATAGACTGTCAATTTTTCTTCATCTTAACGCCTGTTTGCGACAAAAGTCCACAAAATTGTTGATTTTTTCCCACAAAGTTTTGATTTTTTCCCGCAAAGTTTTGATTTTTTGAACCGATTTAATTGTGCAGTCCCTGTGGGACTTGGGCTACGTGGTGGGGTCGTTGCCGCAGGCTGAAGCCACCGGTTAATAAAGTGTCGTACCTGCGGGACTTTCAGGCAAACAATCACAAAAATCAAATAAATCACCTTAAAATCACAGTTCAGACAACCGCCGCAAACAATCACAAAAATCAAACAAATCACCCTAAAATCATAGTTCAGACAACCAACGCCGCAAATGCCGTAGAGACGGGGCGCGCCCCGTCTCTACATTAGCAGGCACAGCCTGCCAAAATAAACCGGACGAGGCACAGCCTCGTCCGAACAGGGCAACGTGGCGGGGGCGTTGCCGGAGGCTGAAGCCTGCGGTTAATAAAGTTCCGTCCCTGCGGGACTTTGCAGATATGCCATTTTTTCGAGTTTTCGGACAAACACTAATTAGTGTCTGTCCATAAAGTCAAAACACATATATAGTGTCCGTCCGAAAACTCTCAACCTATTGCATTACAGATAAATGCATAATAGATTGACAGATAAAAAGATGTAAAAAAAATTTGGTAGATACAGATAAAATGCTTATCTTTGCAGCGTTAAATGGTCA
>JAITIA010000128.1 GCA_031279695.1 Prevotellaceae bacterium
ATTTTGACTGCCTGTGGCTTCGCTTTGTCTTTTTCGTTCATAATGCTTCTTGTATTACACTGTTAATAAGATAATTACCGAAAACAAGGGGAATGGGATTTTCAGAGGAAAGGTACGAAGAATTTTATTATTTGCAAAATTAATTTACTGAGGGTTCAAAAAAAAAAATTTGAGGCGCTATTTTTTATGCTGATGCAACCTGTCGTCGCGCACCCAAGTCCCGCAGGGACGACACATTAAAATTGACATATAATGTGCAGTCCCTGCGGGACTTTTGATTACTATGACATTAATATTCTAATAGATATTTTTTCAATAGCACCTCAATCTTTTTTCAACCTTATTGGCATTGATTTGCAGTTTCGATAATTTTCATATACTTTTGCGGCTTGAAAATATAAAATATTAATATATATAGTTATATGAATCAAGATTATAGTGAACAGGAATTAATCCGACGCAACTCGTTGAACGAAATTGCGAAATTGGGTATCGACGCATATCCGGCGGCAGAGTTTGAAATAAACGTTGCAACAATGGATATTCTCGACTTTTATATACCCGACAAATACAATGATCTCAGTATCGCCGGACGAATTATGGCGAAACGTGTCATGGGAAACGCCTCATTCTTTGAATTGCAGGACGAATATGGTCGTATTCAGGTATATGTCAAGCGCGACGACCTCTGCCCGGGCGAGGATAAAACAATGTACAACACTTTTTTCAAGAAACTGCTTGATATTGGCGATATTGTTGGCGTCAAAGGCTACGCTTTTATCACTCAAACCGGCGAAAAATCGATACATTGCACCGAAATCATTCTGCTTGCCAAGTCGCTCCGAGTGTTGCCAATAGTTAAGGAGAAGGACGGACAACTGTTCGACGCTTTTACCGACCCCGAACAGCGCTACCGTATGCGCTACGTCGATTTGATTGTCAATGCGCAAGTGCGCGAAACCTTTGCTAAACGGACGCAAATAATCAATGCCATGCGTGAATATTTCAACCACAGATGTTATCTCGAAGTGGAAACGCCTGTGCTGCAATCGATACCCGGAGGGGCAACGGCGCGTCCTTTTATCACACATCACAATGCCCTGGATATTCCTCTTTATCTGAGAATTGCCAACGAATTGTATCTGAAACGCCTTATTGTTGGCGGATTTCCGGGCGTCTATGAATTTTCGCGCAATTTCCGCAACGAAGGCATGGACAGAACTCATAATCCCGAATTTACCTGCCTCGAAATCTACGTCGCCTACACAGATTACCGCTGGATGATGACTTTCACCGAAAAACTTTTTGCAGAAGTAACAGAGGTAGTCAATCAAAGCACCCAAGTCTGTATCGGCGACCACACCATCGACTTTGAAGGACCCTACCGGCGGCTACCAATGCTCGACGCCATAAAAGAATACACAGGCTACGATATTACCGGCATGGACGAACAGCAACTGCGCGAAGTCTGCGCCGCTCTCGACATCAAAGTCGAAGCCTCGATGGGCAAGGGCAAACTGATTGACGCCATTTTTGGCGAAAAATGCGAACATCATCTCATTCAGCCAACTTTTATTATTGATTATCCCATCGAACTGTCGCCGCTGACCAAGAAACACCGCGACAATCCCGCGCTTACCGAGCGCTTTGAACTCTTTGTATGCGGAAAAGAAATCTGCAACGCCTATTCGGAACTCAACGACCCGATAGACCAGCTCGAGCGTTTCAAAGAACAGATGAAACTTAAAGAAAAAGGCGACGACGAAGCAATGTTTATCGACTATGATTTTATTCGCGCACTTGAATACGGAATGCCGCCAACCTCCGGCATGGGTATTGGTATCGACCGCTTTGTGATGATGCTCACCGGCGCCGCTTCCATTCAGGACGTTCTGTTTTTCCCTCAGTTGCGCCCCGAAAAACCCGTCGCCGTCGATAAACCCGAAGTCTATATCAGCGCCGGTATCCCCGAAGACTGGATTCCGGTTGTGCAAAAACTTGGTTACAATACGCTTGCTTCGCTGGCAAATCTCAATCCCGCCAAACTGTTCAACGACTTGTGCGGCATCAACAAGAAAATGAAACTTAACCTTAAAAACCCTTCACCCGAAAATGTGAAAGACTGGGTTGAAAAAGCAAAAAGCTGATAAATGGGATATAGACAAGGAGATAAAGTGCGTTTTTTGAACGATGTGGGCGGCGGAACAATTGCCCGCATCATCGACGCACGCACCGTTGTTGTTGTTGATGACGATGGCTTTGAAATACCGGTACCCGTTTCCGAAATCGTGGTTGCCGGACAGGAAAATTACCGCGAAAAACACAACCAGCCGGTGGTGGCAAACACGCCCGTTGCCAAAAAAACGGAGCAGTACGCCGCCCCGCCGCCGTCCGACAATATCGAAGGCGACAACTACGAGCTGCTGCTCGCCTTTGTGCCGGTAACAAACTCTGCACAAACCGATTTCGACATGTATTTCATAAACGACAGCCCGTACTATTGCCTCTATACCATCGCCTGCCGCGCCGAAGGAACGACCTTTCGCCTCCTCGACCGACATGACCTCGAACCCGAAATGAAAAAGCCGGTCGCACGCCTGTCGCAGGCAGAACTGAACATCGAACTGAGCGTAGCCTGTCTGCTCTACAAACATATCAACTATCGACAGTATGCTCCCGAACAGATTAGCCTTGCTCTGAATCCCGTGAAGTTCATGCGCAGCTCGTCATTCACTGAAAATGACTTTTTCGACGAAAATGCATACCTTATTAAGGTAGCGTCCAGCAAAATCCTCCCCGATTTGCAGATGAATATCGACCCCAAAGAACTGGAAAAGGCGATGAAACAGAAAAAGGACGTCAAACCAAACCTGCCCTTGCCCGCTCCAAACGCCGAAACGGAAGAAATCGACCTCCATATCGAGCAATTGACCGACAATATTCAGGGCTTGGACAACGGACAGATGCTGGAAATGCAACTTGCCCGTTTTACTATCGCTATCGAACTCGGTATTGCATCTAACACGCACAAAATGGTATTCATACATGGCGTTGGCAACGGCAAGCTGAAGCACGAAATCCGTTGCCTGCTCGATACAAAATACAACAGGCAAGTTCGCTATCAGGACGCTTCGTTTCGCGAATACGGCTACGGAGCAACTCTCGTAACACTGCGATAAACCGATTTTTGATTTTACCAGATTATATCGAAGAAAAATATTGCCCCCAATGACTCTCGATTTTTTATCCGAATGATGTTTTTCCGGCTAAATCTTTTTTTGAGGTGCTATTGATAAAATATCTATTAGAATATTATTAAGAAATGAACGTCATAGCAATCAAAAGTCCCGCAGGGACTTTACGGCTCAGCCTGTCAGCCGCCGCAGGCATTAATCATTAACCAATAAAACAGTTAGAACGCACCCTATCCAAACTGAAATTCTCCGCCTGAAAAAGAGTTACATAGTGTCCGTCCGAAAACTCGGATACACGCAACCGCCGTCCCGTAGGGACGGAATGTTGGTAGAAAACGCAAGCCCAACCTTGTAACCACCGTCCCGTAGGGACGGAATGTGGATTTTGTTGATTTAGGAATAAAAAAATAAATAAACTGTAACATCACATTCCGTCAGGAATGTATCGTTCGGTAAAAAATGACACGGTTTGCTCTTTCCTGCATCCCGTTAGGGATGCATCCCTAACGGGATGCAGGCTTGAAAGATATGTATTCTTTCTACCGAGCGACACATCCCGATGGGATGTCTATTTTGCATGAATTTTGTATTCGGTCATATATTATTTATCTCGCATCCCTATATTGTCATTCGACTTTATAGACGGACTCGGACCACCAAAAAAAATACAGTTAGCGCCATTCAGAAATGGCGCTAACTGTATAATTATTTATCGATTAGCAATCGGTCTTTTATTCTCAGCAGCAGCAATTTTCGTCGTTACAATCGCAGCCGCAATCGCAATCATCGTCGCAGGAACATCCGCAGCCGCAACTGCTCGACAAGTCTTCCGGCGTTGCGTCGCGCACGTCCACAACTTCGCCGCAAAAATGGAGGCTGTTGCCTGCCAGCGGATGGTTGAAGTTCATTGTTACGGAGTTATCGCCTATTGCTTCCACCGTGCCGTACATGCGATTACCCTGATTGTCCTGCATCGGGATATTTTCGCCGATTTTCACGTGTGAGCTGTCGAATTTGCCATCGATTTCAAAAACCGTTTTTGGAAGATCGAAAACAGCGTCATCGTCCCATTCGCCGTATGCATCAGCGGCTTGCAGGGTAAAGTCGAATTTGTCGCCTGTACTCATGTTTTGGATATTTTCTTCAAATTTGGGCAGAAGATATCCGACGCCATACATAAACTGCATGGGTTTTTCTTTTGTTACTGTTTCGATTACGTCGCCCTCTGTTTCAAGTTTGTAGCTTAGCGACACTACTTTGTTCTGTTCTATTTTCATTTTTTTCTTAACATATCTTTTTATATTCCTATAACAATAGGCATCAGCAACATAAGCAAGTCGTCGGTAATTTCCTCGCTATCGGTATCAACAACGGGGATAAACAAACCGGCTCTTGCGGAGTCGGCAAGTTCGATACTGACTTCGGTGGATGGAATATTGGCAAGAATTTCCGCCAAAAATGTTGATTTAAAGCCTATTTCCAAGTCTTCGTTTTCGTATTTGCACGCCACCTTGTCGTTTGCCGATATTGAAAAGTCGAGGTCTTGCGCCGAAATATCGATATTGTTACCTTCGATTTTCAGTTTGATAAGGTTGCTTGCCTGACTTGAGAATACGGAAACGCGGCGTATGGCTGCCAGAAATTCGAGTCTGTCCACCACAATTTTTTTAGGATTGTCCAACGGTATCACGCTGTTGTAGGCGGGGAACATGCCTTCGATGAGGCGGCACGACATGCTGAAGTTTGGCGACGAGAAGATTGCGTGCCGGTCGTCGAATTTCAGGTTGATAGATTCGCCGCTTTTGGGCAGCAGTCCTTTGAGGAATATTGCCGGTTTTTTGGGCAGAATAAACGAGCAGTCCTGTTCCGCCTGCAAGGTCAGCAATCTGAATCTCACAAGCTTATGAGCGTCGGAGGCAACAAAGGTCAAACCGTCGGTTTTAATGTCGAAAAATACACCGTTCATTGCAGGGCGCAGTTCGTCGTCGGCGGTTGCAAATATTGTTTTGCTGATGCCTTCCATCAGCTGTTCCGAAGCGATAGTCAGTTCGTTACAGGATTCTTTGATGGTCTGCATTTGCGGATATTCGTCGGCTGGGCTGCACGGGGTGCGGAATATTCCTGTTGCCCAAGTGATTTCTGCCATCAGGGTATCGGTATCGATTACAATGGTCAGGGGCTGGTCGGGAAATTCTTTCAGCGTGTCTATCAGCAATTTTGCCGGCACTGCTATTGCTCCTTCTCTTTCTACTGTGTTGATTGGCAGCGTAACCGACAGGGTTGTTTCCATATCCGAGGCGGTCAGAGTC
The DNA here is from genome assembly GCA_031279695.1 of Prevotellaceae bacterium. GTDB lineage: Bacteria > Bacteroidota > Bacteroidia > Bacteroidales > UBA932 > JAIRLF01. The sequence goes on from JAITIA010000128.1 coordinate 5,504, forward strand.
AGGATATTGTTTTCCAGATTGAATAAAATATTATCCAAAATGGGCAGGGTGTTTTTACTGCTAATCACTTTATTAATAGATGAAAGCGATGACAGTAATTCTGAACTGGATACTATAAATTTCATATTCTTATACTTTATATTAAATTCGTATTAATTTCGGGCAAAAATACAAACAAAATTCGGATTTTATACAATTTTTGCAACTTTTTTTTTATTTCATTAATTTATAATGTTTTATGCCGTCCTGCAAAAAACCGCAAAAAAACCGCAATAATCCACTGAAAATAAATATTTTGCGTTTAAATTGCGTCGATTTTGGCTGAATTTTATTTTTTCAGCAATTCGTCGATTTGGGCAAGTTTATCCAAAGTTTCGTCGATATAAAAATGCAGTTCGGGAACGATGCGCAACTGATGCCGCACCCGTTTGCCCAATTCGGCGCGCAGGGGCTTGGTTTCAGCAACAATCCGTTTGAGCGTTTCTTCGGCTTTGGCGGAAGGAAAAATGCTGAGATAGATTTTTGCTATCGACAAGTCCTGTGTAACACGTACTTCGCTGACTGTTACCATTGCGCCTCCGTATGTTGCCATACCGCGCAGGCGTATTATTTCGCCCAAATCCTTCTGTATTTGTCGCGATATTTTCAATTGTCTTGTATTTTCCATTTTATTGAAATAATTTTGTTTAATAAATTGAATTTATTGTTCGACAGGGTTTTACCCTGTTACAAATTCTCTGATTTTGTTTGCCGACGTTTCGGGTTCTTCCAGAAAGCCGGCATGACCCGAATTTTCGAGCATCAGAACATCGGCTTCGGGAAATTTTTCCACCAGTTCTTTTGCCACATTTTCAGCGATATACTTGTCCTTTTTTCCAAAAATCAGCAACAGCGGTTTGTCGAAACCGGCAAGAAAGGCGTTCATGTCCTTTCTGTTTTTCATACCTTCGAGGCAGGCTATAATTCCCTGAGTATCAGAAACGGTTGCATTTTCGGAAATCATTACAATACAGTCGTCCATGCGTTTTCGATTTTCGGTTGCAAACATGTTTGGTATGTTGATATTCAGAATACTTGCAAGCCGATTTTCCCGAATAAGGGCAATTTCTCTGTCTCTGTTCTGTTTTTTTTCATCGGTATCGGGGTTTGGCGTTGAATGGAAAAGGCAAAGTTTTTCAAGCATTTCGGGATATTTTTCGGCAAAAGCAAGCGCTGCGTATCCGCCCATCGAATGACCTGCCACTGTGGCTTTTTCGATTTTGGCGTGATGCAATACTTCGGCAAGCACGTCCGCCATAAATTCCATGCTGTTTTCATTGCTGTTTGTTCCCGACAGCCCGTGTCCGGGCAAATCGATGGCAATAATGCGGATGCCGTTTGTGAGCAAACTTGCAAAATCCGCCCATACTTCATTGGTTTCCAGATACCCGTGCAGCAGCACAAGCGTATGTGCACCGTTCAGGCTGTCGCTCACGTAAACAGGTATGTTTCTGCATGTTTTAAAATATTCCATACGGTTTTTTCTTTACCGGCGTTTAATTTTTTTATTGACGGCATTGTCGTTTCTGGCAACGTTGCGCATCATTTTTTTCATTCCGTCAAACTGTTTCATCAGGCGATTGACGTCGGCAATATCTCTGCCGCTGCCCATGGCGATGCGTTTTCGGCGCGATGCGTTAATAATTTGAGGCTGACAGCGTTCGGCGGGCGTCATCGACTGAATCATTGCTTCGACATATTTAAAGGCGTCATCGCCTATATCAATATTTTTCACCATTTTATTGATTCCGGGTATCATGCTCATCACGTCCTTCAAACTGCCCATTTTTTTGATTTGCTGTATCTGTTTGTAGAAGTCGTCGAAATCGAACTGGTCTTTGGCGAGACGTTTCTGCATTTTTTTAGCATCCTCTTCATCAATCAGTTTCTGAATTCTTTCGACTATGGTTTGAATATCGCCCTGCCCCAGAATCCGGCTTGCCATCCGGTCGGGGTGGAAGATGTCGAGCGAGTCGAGTTTTTCGCCCGAACTCATAAATTTGACAGGTTTTTTGACTACCGAGCGTATCGAAAGCGCGGCGCCACCTCTGGTATCGCCGTCAAGTTTGGTGAGCACAACGCCGTCAAAATTAAGACGTTCGTTAAATTCACGCGCTGTATTGACGGCGTCCTGACCGGTCATGGAATCGACCACAAAGAGGGTCTCCTGCGGATTGACGGCTTTTTTGATGGCGCTTATTTCGTTCATCATTTCCTCGTCGATGGCCAGACGTCCGGCGGTATCGACAATCACCAGCCCGTAGCCATGCAATTTTGCATGTTTCAAGGCATTTACGGCAATTTCGACGGGTTTGTTGCTGCCTTCTTCGGTATAAACGGGAACGTCAATCTGACTGCCCAGAATTTTCAACTGTTCGATGGCGGCGGGACGATAAACGTCGCAGGCAACAAGCAGTGGGCTAACGCCTTTTGTTCCTTTGAGATAGTTTGCCAGTTTACCCGAAAAGGTGGTTTTACCCGAACCCTGCAAACCGGCAATGAGAACAACGGCGGGGTCGCCCTTGATATTGACGGGCATCGATTCGCCGCCCATGAGTGCAACAAGTTCATCGTAAACAATTTTCACCATCATTTCGCCCGGTTTGACGGCGGTGAGCACATTCGAGCCAAGCGCCTTGTTTTTCACAACGTCGATAAATGTTTTCACCACGTTGTAACTGACGTCGGCTTCGAGCAGTGCATTGCGCACATCTTTCAGGGTTTCGGCAACATTGAGTTCCGTAATTCGGCTTTCGCCTCTCAGCAATTTGAACGAACGCTCAAGGCGTTCCGATAGATTTTCAAACATATTTTTTTACAAAATCAAGGGCGCAAAAGTACAAATAATTCATCGAACTTCAAAATTGAGCATCAATTTTTGCCCGATATAGCCTTTCAGCCGGTCGCCGATTTTCACTGCGCCAACGCCTTCGGGAGTGCCGGTAAAAATCAGGTCTCCAATCTTTAAGGTGATAAACTGCGATACGTAGGAGATAATTTTCGCAAAAGAAAAAAGCAGGTCTGTCGAATTGCCGTTTTGCACGGTTTTTCCGTTGATATCGAGATGAAAATCAATACCTGCGCCGCTGTCGAAATCATCAAAAGGAATAAAAGTTGAACTTATTGGCGCCGAGCAGTCGAAACTTTTGCAAATTTCCCATGGTAAACCGTTTTTTCTGCATTTTTCCTGAATATCGCGTGCCGTAAAATCGACGCCCAGCCCTACGCTGTCGATGTATCGCGATGCAAATTTTTCGGAAATGCTTTTCCCTGTTTTTCCGATTTTGAGCACCAGTTCGGCTTCGTAGTGTATGTTTTTCGAGAAATCGGGATAAAAAAACGGGCGATTTTTACGCAAAAGCGCGGTTTCGGGTTTGAGAAAAAATACCGGATTTTCGGGAACGGGGTTTGAAAACTCCTCAATGTGCCGGACATAGTTCAGCCCTGTACAAATTATTTTCATACTGTATTAATGTACTGATATTCAGTTAATAATCTTCGGTCAAAATTTGTTTTGCAGCGCGATAGTCGGATTGCATGACATACAGTTTGACTTCCGCACCGGCAAAAAATGACCCTATCAAAACTTCCGCTTCCGACGACAGGAAACTCGGAATATTGTGTGCCTCTAACAGGCTTTTTACTATTCGCGCCTGAGGCAGACTGTGAAATACCATCAATACGACGGTTTTACTCTTATCCATAATACTTCAAAAAACAATAGAGTTTTCGGCATCAAAAGTATGCAAAATTATTGACAACGCAAAAAAAACGGTTTTTCGGAATTGTTATCGCCTTATTATCAGTGAAATATCTTTTTGCCTCCGCTGCGCATAAGAGCCGCAAAATTGTCAATAAAAAACATTTTTTTTGCAATTGAAAAAGATTTGAGAGCGCCTTTATTTAGTGATTAGTGGTTAGTGGTTAGTGATTAGTTTTTGCGGGGCTTCATGGACAGACGCTAAACAACCGTAGAAAATGGTTGAAAAAAGATTTAGTCCGACAAAATCATTTTTCAGACATCCATGGATGTTTATCGTTGCTTGCGTCCATTTTCAGAAAAATAAAGAGCAATAGGGTGAAACTCAACAGCGACGAGCCGCCGGCGCTCATGTACGGCAACGGGATTCCGATAACGGGTGCAAGTCCTATGGTCATTGCAATGTTTATTGCGAAGTGGAAAAATATTATCGACGCCACGCAATATCCGTATGTTCGTGCAAACACTGTTTTCTGACGTTCGGCAACAATTATCAGCCTTATTAACAGAAAAGTATATAGAAAAATCACCATCACGCTGCCTGCAAAACCCCATTCTTCGCCTATTGTGCAAAAAATAAAGTCGGTGCTTTGTTCGGGCACAAAGTTCAGTTTGGTTTGCGTGCCTTGCAAAAAGCCCTTGCCGCTCAATCCGCCCGAGCCGATTGCTACTTTCGACTGATAGACATTGTATCCGGCATCCTTGATGTCCACTTTGATGCCCAGCATGTCTTCGATACGGTTGCGGTGGTGCGTTTTGAGAACATTATTATAGGTATAATCGGCAGAATACATGACAATTATCGAGAAAAGAAAAAATATTACTGGCTGCCATCTGATTTTTAATCTTTTGATTAACAGGTAGAGCGACGAGCCGACAAACAAAAGTAAAACGGTGGCGACAAGAATTTTTTCGTAACCGATACTGTGGTCATATATGTATTTAATTATCAGCCCGCTGCCAAAAATAATCAAGCCGAAAAAGATTACCTGTTTAAGTATATTTCGATATAAAAACATGGCAATAACGAGGGTTATAACGGTGATAGCCACCACAATCCGGTCGAGCGGATAAAGCAGTGTGGAAATAAACAGTGCGATGACGAAAACGATGTATGCCAGCACTGAGCCGGGCATTCCCTGACGATGCACCGCCAGCAGAAACGACGAAAATACCAGCGCCGAGCCCCAGTCGCGCTGCAAGAGTATCAAGCCGGTGGGCAATGCGATGAGTATCAGTGTTTCTATTTTGTTGCGAAATGTTTCAAAACGAAAATCGTATCGTGCATACAGCCGCGACAGGGCAAGCGAGGTGGCGAGTTTGGCAAATTCGGCTGGCTGAAATCGCAGACTGCCAACGCCTATCCACGATTTTGACGATTTTACTTCGATGCCCGCCACCAGCGTCAGCAGCAGCAGAATAATGGCAAAGATATAGATGTGATATGCAAATATCAGATAAAACCGGTTACTGACAATCAGGGCAATAACTGCGGCAACAAAGGAAATGAGCATCCACTGCAACTGTATGCCGTGTCGTTTCGAAAAATCGAATATTGCTGCCGCATCGCTTTGTGTGGAATAGATATTCATCAAACCGAAACCACAGAGAACCAGATATATCACAATAATCCAGACGTCAAATCTGTTGGATTTTGAATTTTGACGCGACATAAAAATAAAAGGTTTCTATGGGGTTGATATTCTGTTCCGGAATTTTTCCGCAGGAAATATTCACAGTCAGCAACAAACCTCTGCCTCGAACAGTATCTCTCTGTGTTGTACTGTAATATGTTTTTGCATTATTCATTTATCAATAGCAAATTTAATTGTTTATCGAATAAAATTCCGAATGTTTTTTGAGCGGAAAACGGGACTCGAACCCGCGACAACCGGCTTGGGAAGCCAGTGCTCTACCAACTGAGCTACTTCCGCTTTTCGGGCTGCAAAATTAGATTAAATTTTCCAATTTCCGCCCGTTTTGTCAATAAAAATTTTCGTCGTCTATTTAAGCGCCTGATATACTGAGATTAAAAACCGGTCGTGGACGGACGGATTGTGCCAGCCGCTGGCGTTGGTATAGAACAGAACTATCATATTTTCCTTCGGATCGATAAAATATTGCGTGCCGTATGCGCCGCCCCATTTCAGTGTTCCTTCCGAAACCATTGTCCGCAGCGAATTTCGATGCGAATCTATTTCAAATCCCAGACTGAAACGGTATGTGCCTTCGACGTCGAGCAACTGATTGACATACATCAGTTCCACCGTTTTGCGTCCGAGTATTCGCTTGCCGTTAAATTCGCCTTTGTTCAGAATCATCTGGCAGAAACGGGCATAATTTTCAATTGTTCCGCACAAGCCTGCTCCGCCGCCGTGATAGGGCTGGTTGGAGGCAAGCGGGTAAATCTGTTCGGTTTCATTTGTCGCAATGCTGTATCGCGCAGTTTCCGACGGGCGGGTATAGACTTTCACCAGCCTGTCGTGTTTTTCGGGCGGGAGATAGAAATGGGTATCGTGCATTTCCAGCGGGTCAAAAATTCGTTCTTTCATCAACTGGTACAGGTTTTTACCGGAAAGGACTTCGGCAAGATGTCCGGCAATGTCGATACCAAAACCGTAGGTAAATTTTTCGCCCGGGTCGTGCATCAGCGGGGTGCGGGCAATGCGTTCGACAACTTCGCGGGTGGCGACGGGCTGCGCGTAGTGAATCACCTGTAAATCTTGACCAAAAGACCTGTAACTGTAGCCCGACGAGTGCGAAAGCAGATGCCGGACGGTGATTTTTCGCTTGGCGGGACGGGTTACAAGGTCGCCGTTTTCGGCGCTGCCCGACACATAAACCTGAGGGTCGGAAAACATTGGTAAATACTTGTCAATCGGGTCGTCGAGCATAAATTTGTTTTCCTCGAACAGCGTCAGCAGCGCCACCGTTGTAATGGCTTTGGTTTGCGACGCCCAACGAAAAATATCGTCGGTTTGCAGCGGAATTTTGTCGGCGTCTCTGTATCCATACGCCTTGTGATGAACGACTTTGCCGTTGCGGGCAACAAAGGAGGCAAAGTTTGCCATTGTGCCGTTGCGCACATAAAAAGCCATCAGAGAATCGACGCGGCGCAGGCTTTCGGAGTTGAATCCGGCGGCTTCGACTTTGGCAGGCGTAACAAATTCCTGCGGAACTTTGGGGCAGTTACCGTTATCGCAACAGGCAATCGGCAAAACTGCAATCAGACAGCAGAATACAAATCTGCGGTCGAACTGGATGTGGAAAAATTTTAGTATAATCATAACTTCAATTTATTTAAAATGTGATAAAAATTTTCTTCATATTTTATTAATTCATTAATTATATTTTACGTTTTCCTTTTTCCAAATCGTTGAAAAACAGGAAAAAAAATTTAGAAAAAAATGGTGATAAATGCAATTAATTTCCTGATTTTATGTCCATAAACACAATCTTACAATTATAAAATATCACCGTTTTACGGGCGCAAAATTAAACATTTTCGACGAATTGACAAATATTGGTTTTCAGGGCTAAATCTTTTTTTGAGGTGCTATATTTATTTAGTGTCCGTCCGAAAACTCGAATACACGCAATCGCCGTCCCGTCAGGGACGGAATGTGAAATTTGTTGATTTAAAGTGCAGTCC
>JAITIA010000149.1 GCA_031279695.1 Prevotellaceae bacterium
GCGGCGGCGGTATGCTCTGTGTTTCTCAGTGTTTCTCTGTGTTTCTCTGTGTTTCTCTGTGTTTCTCTGTGTTTCTCTGTGTTTCTCTGTGTTTCTCTGTGTTTCTCTGTGTTTCTCTGTGTTTCTCTGTGTTTCTCTGTGTAATTTTTATAACACAGAGTTTCACAGAGGCACACAGAGTTTCACAGAGTTTTATGGGACGCCGTGCGGTTTATAATTTAATCAAAAAATCCGTTTGAAAAAAACGTGTACATCTTTTTGGTAAAACGTGTACATCTTTTTGGTAAAACATGTACATCTTTTTGAAGAGACATATATACGTTTAAAAATAAGTCGATTACATTTTGACAAAATGCCGTTTCATCGATTGAAAAAAAGATTGAGACGCTATTGATTTATGCAGAAAACTCCGCCATGTCCCAAAGTCCCGCAGAGACTTTATTAGTGATTAGTGATTAGTGATTAATGCCTGCGGCGGACAGGCTGAGCAATCAAAAGTCCCGTCCCTGCGGGACTTTTGATTGCTATGACGTTCCTTTCTTAATAATAGTCTAATAGATATTTTATCAATAGCACCTCAAAAAAAGATTACCTTAATCTATTCGATAAACCATTGTTTGTACATAAGGTACCCGCGAGCGTTGCGGGCAGCCATTTGGGTGGTTTGGTCGTTTTCGGGTTTGACAAGTTTTGCTGGTACGCCAGCCCAGGTTCCGGCGGTAAGAGTGGCGTTGCTAAGCACTAAAGCGCCGGCGGCGATTATTGTATTGTCGGGGATAACTGCATTATCGAGAATTACCGCGCCCATGCCTATAAGAACGTTGTTTCCAATTTTTGCTCCGTGTATCACGGCGTTGTGTCCAACAGAAACATCGTCGCCAATTTCCACTATCGAGCGTTGATAGAGAGTGTGCAACACCGCGCCGTCCTGAATATTTACGCGGTTGCCAAGTTTTATCGAATTGACGTCGCCGCGCAGCACAGCGCCATACCAGATGCTGCAATCGTTGCCAATTTCAACGTCGCCAATTATCACTGCCGTTTCTGCCAGAAAGCAGTCGGTTCCGATTTTCGGGTCGAAGCCCCTTACCGAGCGAACTAATGCCATGGATGAAATAAGAATTATTAGTTATGAAATAAGAATTAAACAAGATTAATCTGAAACATCAATATGAATATCAATACCGTATTGCGCCCCTGATAGAAATAAATCAATTCAGGTATCAATAGGCAAAATAATCTTTGTGCAATTTCGTGCCTTTTTTGTGATTTTGCGTGTAACAATCCTCTTTTTATGCAAAACACCACGAAGGGAATAATATAAAACGTCAATCAACAATCAAAAATCGTAAATCAATTTACTATTCCTGCGAAACCCATGAACGCCATTGCCAGCAGTCCGGCGACCAGCAGTGCAGCCGGCATTCCTTTGAGCGCTTTGGGGATGTTGGACGACAGTTCGAGTTGTTCGCGTAAGCCTGCAAACAGCAGGAGCGCCAGTGCAAAGCCAAGCCCGCTGGCAAGAGCAAACACTGTTGTCTGCAACAGATTGTAGTTTTTCTGTATCGACAGTATTGCTACGCCCAGCACCGCGCAGTTGGTGGTTATCAGTGGCAGGAATATTCCCAAAGCCTGATAGAGCGAAGGGCTGACTTTTTTGAGTATTATTTCGACCATTTGTACCAGAGCGGCTATCACCAGAATAAAACTGATGGTTTGCATGAATTTTATTTGCAGCGGTACAAGAATAAAGTTCTGTATCAGATAGCAAACTATGGCGGCTATTGTCAGCACAAAAATCACTGCACCGCCCATACCCAGCGAGGTACTGACTCTGTTGGAGACGCCCAGAAAGGGACAGATGCCCAAAAATCGGGACAGGACGACGTTGTTTACAAAAATTGCGGATACTAATATCTGTATATATTCCATAATCGGGTTACTTTATCAAGCGTTTTTTTATCATGTTAAACAGCACAGTAAGATATGCGAGTGCAATAAATGCTCCGGGAGCAAGGATAAAGAGCACCATGCCGTCGGTTTCAATCAGTTTTGTGCCGAAAATGGCGTATTCGCCCAGCAGTTCGCGGGCAAATCCCAGCAGCGAGAGCGCCAGAGTAAAGCCCAGCCCTGAGCCCAAACCATCGACAATTGAGTTGGATGCTCCGTTTTTGGCGGCAAACGATTCGGCGCGCGCCAGAACTATGCAGTTCACAACAATGAGCGGGATAAAAATGCCCAGCGTGGCATGGATGTCAGGCAAATAGCCAGCCATCAGCAGGTCGATAACCGTTACAAAAGTTGCAATTATCACCACGTATGAGGGTATGCGAACCTTGTCGGGAATTTGTTTGGCGATGAGCGATACGGTCAAATTCGAGAGAACCAGAACGAAAGTTGTTGCCAGCCCCATCGAAAAGCCGTTGATTGCCGACGAGGTAGTTGCCAGCGTTGGGCACATGCCCAGCATCAGCACAAAGATAGGGTTTTCTTTAAATATTCCTTTAAGTATTATCTGTATTTTCATTGATGATAGTTAATTGATTTTTGTTGCTCCCGATACGGCGTCGTTTGCCGCCTGAATTTTACTTGCAAAGTTGGGGTTATACTTCACCATTTCTTCCACAAAGATTTTGTAGGCGCGGGCAACGGCGTCGCAGAAAGCCCGCGAGCTGACCGTTGTGGCGGAAATTGCATCGACGTCGCCGCCGTCCTTGCGCACTTGCAGTTTGAAAGTATCGGGATTTTTTCCTTGAAACTGTATGCTGAAGGGATGTTTGCGCGGGTCGATTTTGTCGCCCAATCCGGGTGTTTCGCTGTGGGCAATCACGTCGATATTGTTAATTGTACCGTCGGCAAGAAAGCCCACAAGCAGCGATATTCGACCTCCATAGCCTTTATTGGTAAACGTTTGCACCGCCAGACCAATCAGTTTGCCTTCGCTGTCGGTTGCCTTATAAATGGCAACGGTATCGCCATCGACAAATTTCTTTGATATGTTGTCCGACGGGTTATTGGCAAATTCGGGCAGTACTTTTTTTATTCCTGCATTGATTTTTTCTACTTCGACCTTTTCGATAGCCTTTTTGGTGAGCTGGTGGACGCCGGCAAGCAAAGCCGACGAAATGAATGTTGTTGCCAGCAGGGTCAGCAGCATGTTTTTGAATGATGAAACTTTTGCCATTTTTTGTATCGATTTATAGCAGACGGGGTTTTGCCCCAAATCTTCTTGGTTTGACATATTTGTTTATCAGCGGGACGGCGGCGTTCATAATCAGAATGGCAAAAGAGATGCCTTCGGGAAACGCGCCCCACATTCGGATAACGCAGGTCAGCACGCCCACGCCAATGGCATAAAGCACTGAGCCTTTGACCGTCATTGGCGAGGTAACATAATCGGTTGCCATGTATATTGCGCCCAACATCAGCCCGCCGGTGAGCAGCTGAAATAGCGGGTCGGGATACGATTTGGGGTCGATTAGCCAGAAGATACCCGAAAAGACGGCTACCGTGAGAAATATTGTTATCGGAATATGCCAGCGAACAACGCGGCGTATGAGCAGCCAAGCGAAGCCAAGCAGTAAGGCTGCCGCCGATACTTCGCCAAACGAGCCTCCTATTTGCCCAAAGAGCATTTGCAGATAGGTGAGATTATGTTCGTTCATAATTTCCATTGGCGTTTGACCTGCGCTGAGTCCGTTAGTCATCAGCGCCAGAGGCGTGGCGCCCGAGAAGGCGTCGAAAGCCTCGCCCGAAGGCACAGTCCATTTGGTCATGGCGGCGGGAAAAGATATCAGCAGAAATACTCGTCCTGCAATTGCGGGATTGAACAAGTTGCTGCCTAAGCCGCCAAAACTCATTTTGGTAACGCCTATAGCAAACACTGCGCCCAGCACAACCATATATAAAGGTATGGTTGGCGGAAGATTTAAGGCCAGCAACAAGCCGGTGAGCGTTGCCGACATGTCGCCAATAGAGTTTGGTGCTTTGAGTGCGTATTTCTGGATTATCCATTCCAGACCGACGCAGGCGGCAATGGAGACGGCAACAATCAGAACGGTATTCATTCCGAAGAACCAAGCCGACACAATCAGCGAAGGCAGCAGGGCGATTATTACATCCGTCATCAGTTTGCGCGTAGTTACGTTGTCGTGAACATGCGGCGCGGGCGATACTATTAATTTTTTTTCCATTTAAATCAATAACTTTCCTGAATCCAAAAGTCGCGCAAAAGTACAACAAAAATCGAATACCAAACACATAAATCAATCGAGCATTGTTAAAAAAATATTTCTCCACCGGTTTAACCCTTTGAATGCTTGCCGCATAAAAAATATGCATAAGGACGTTTTTTTTGACTTCAAAGTGGTCGATTTTCTTTACCGGCGATATATTTTTGCCGCAAAACAGCGTTTTCCGCGTCTGATTTTTTTCCTGAGATGTGTTGTATTGCTAAGCAAATTCAGAATTCATGTCCGTCCAAAAACTCGAATACACGCAACCGCCGTCCCTCAGGGACTTTATTAGTGATTAATGATTAGTGATTAGTGTCTGTCCATAATGTTGGGCAAAATATTATTGTAACATGAAGGGCTGAGCAATCCGGCAATCCGCAGGATTGCATCGCTCGGTAGAACAAGTAATCCAAGAATATTTTGCATC
>JAITIA010000244.1 GCA_031279695.1 Prevotellaceae bacterium
TGCAGGAACAGTTCTTTGAGGGTGATTTTACCGCCGTTGATGCGCTTTACAAGGTAGAGGGCGTAAATAAACTCTACCCATTCGACAACACTGCCCGTCCACTTCAGCGACGGCTGTTCCTTTTCTTCATGGCAAAGCGGGGCGGTTTGTTCCGACAAAATCTGCTTTTCTGCCCATGCGATCTGCGCATCAATAAGCTCTAATGCTTTGCGCAGATAGACCGCCACATTTTTTTCCCGATACCTCCGGCAGAGTTGCAAGTTCAACACGGGTATATACAAGCGCGTCATGATACGCCGACTTATCGGTAAAGGCTGTTTTGCCCTGAAATACGGACTTGACAAATTTGCCGTAACCGTTTTGCAATACTTTGGCATCCCTGTCGATGCCCTTTTGTGAAGCCTCCTGCAATGTGAGGAATAGTTTCGTGGAAATAAATCGTTTCATGATTTAAAAAAATGTTTCAACTGGGAATTGTGTGGAAAATCCATAGAACCCTTATTTTCAATGGCGCCCTTAGTAGATACGCGATTAATCGCGTATCTACGCCCTTATTCCCTTATTATTTCCTCTGAGAAAATAAGGGCGATTGACGTTGGGTATCAGGGCTACTTAGGGCGCTTGGGGAAATAAGGGGTTTGTATCGATAATTGATTGAAAACAAAAGTTTCCACACAATTCCCAGTTGAACCCTTTTTTTGAGGTGCTATTGAAAAAATATCTATTAGAATATCATTATGAAATGAACGTCATAGCAATCAAAAGTCCCGCAGGGACGGAACTTTATTAACCGCCGGCTTTAGCCTGCGGACGGACAGCGCTCTCCACCCAGTCCAAGTCCCTGCGGACTTTGGGACATAGTAGAGTTTTCTGCATAAATCAATAGCACCTCAAAAAAAGATTTAGCCCAAAATACGACTTTCGAGTTAAAAATTTGAACTGTGTATTTAAACTACAATATGTCAGAACGAATATTTCAGGCGGATAAAACCGAGCAGGAAACTCATATTGTCCAGCGCCGATGAGGGCAGCGAGGTGAAATACTGCATGATACACGACAGGTCGAGATTGTTGGCAAGCGACAAGTCGAACGATACGCCTGCATAACACGCACCGAGATCGGCAAAATACATGCTCGACAACGCTCCGTTCAGACGCGGCGTAACGGGGTAACTTGCCTGAGCAAAGATATTCCACGTGCTCACCGACAGGCGCTTTGCCGACAGCGGCGCTGCATAGAGCGCCATAAGTCCCTCGCCCGACGGCGCGGCGGACGTGTTGTTATACAGCATCTCTGCCTGCAACATCAGCGAATTTGGGAAGACGTAGTCGATACCCGCCGATGCGGCAAAAATTCCAGCAGTATCGGCAAAGCGGTTGACGGGATGAAAATACGAGAACTCGCCGCGAAAGTTCAAGCCATTGAAGTCGCCGGTACAGGCACCTCCGGCAAGCAAGTCCGTTTGAGCATGTTCGCCTGCAATAATCTGATAATCGATGTTATTCCTGTTCCAGTGATGCAAAGCGGCGGCGGTAATTTTCCCGTTGCGGGCAACCGAAACGGCGGCTTCCGACGAAGCTGTTTCACTGTGGAAATATGTGATACGCAGGGCGTCGCAGCCCAGCCTTTCGGGATAGTCGAAATCGAAGAACGAGTGCGTGTTGAAAATATCGTTCGGATTCCATACAAAAGTTTGCCCCCAGTTGATACGCTGCCTGCCGGCCTGCATCTTCCATTTGCCCGTTTCAAGGGTGAGATACAGGCGGTCGAAAGCGGTGTTACCAAGCAGATTGCGACCCTCCGCCCAGTTCCACGACAGGTCAGCCCAACCCGCGTCGAAGCCGGTACTCTCAGGGTCAGTAAGGCTGGCGCTGCCAAACATGAAACGATTGCGCACGCCCGCATCCAACCGCAGAAACGGCGCCGCGCTCCAGCCAAAATTCAGGCGATTGTGCACAAGCCACTGATGCATGACCTCGTCTGCAGGACGGAGAACAATCGCCGAAGGCATAGCGGTAAGATAGCCGGAAAATTCCGGCGGCTGCGCATTCGCCACGCCGGACGTCGTACATATCAGCATAATAACGTCACGCAATATGCCATATAAATTCGCTGTCGAGCCTTGCATTATCACAGTTTTGTCAAGTTATTTCCTTTGATCGTCAATAATTTTGCCGTCTTCGAGCGTAATAATGCGTCGGGCTTTTGCCATGATGCGCGGGTCGTGCGTCGAGAACACAAAAGTGATACCCTCCTGCTGATTAAGTTTTTCCATAATATCGAGCAGATTTTGGGCAGACTTGCTGTCGAGATTGGCAGTCGGCTCATCGGCAAGCACAAAGGCGGGTTTCGATGCTAGTGCACGCGCCACAGCCACACGCTGTTGCTGTCCTCCGGAGAGTTTTGCCGGTCGGCTGTCCATGCGGTCGCCCAGCCCGACGGCGTACAGCAGTTCTTCCGCCCGACGGTCTATTTCATCGCGTCGCCGCCCTTGCAACTCCATCACAAAGGCAACATTTTCTTTCGCCGTAAGCACGGGAATCAGGTTATACGCCTGAAAAATAAACCCGATATGATGCAGGCGAAACGCCGTCATCGCCTTCTCCGAAAGCGCGGCAATGTCCTTGCCGCCAACGCGCAACGAGCCGGAAACGGGCTTGTCCAACCCGCCTATGAGATTAAGCAGCGTGGTTTTACCCGAGCCGGAGGGTCCGACAATAGCGGTAAACTCGCCTTCGGCAATGCTAAGCGTAACATTATCAACCGCGCAAACCTCCTGCGCCGAATCTCTGAAAATTTTGCACAAATCCTGTGTTTCAATAATATTATTCATCGTTCAACTGTTTATTTTATTATTTTTCTAATATTTTTGGGCGATTAGCACAAGCGCCTCTCCCCACAAAGTTCTGATATTAACCCGTTTTAAGTATCTTTTCACAAATTTTATTCCTGCAAAAATAGATAAAATCCACAAGAATGCAAAACGGATGAAACCTTTTTTTTGGTCGTTTAGAAAAAAAGTTCTACTTTTGCATTTCGGAAATAATGTCCGAAATAGTAAAAAAATATTTATATGTTAAATTGTATCAAAACATTAGTGGCTTTTGTAGTGGTGGTTTCTGCGTTTTCCTGCGGGCAAAAAACCCAACCATATAATAAAGGTATAAACATTACGCCCAAACCTCTGGAACTTGTTTCGAAAAACGGAAAATTTATTTTGAAAAAATCTACCGTTTTTGTTGCCGGTAACGAAGCACTTAGTACAATTGCCGATTTTTTTATCGCAAAAATCAATCGTGCAACCGGTTATGCGCTTGGTAAAAGTTCGGAGAAAAATTCCGACAATAGTATAGAACTTGCAATCGTTGCCGGTTTGACCGTAAACGATGAAGGTTATCTGCTTGATGTGTCGAGCAATGGCATTCAGATAAAAGCAAAAACCCCGCAGGGAATTTTCTACGGAATGCAAACGCTGATGCAATTGTTGCCCGCCGAAATAGAAAGTCAAAAACCCGTTGTAACCGAATGGCTTATACCCTGCCTGTCGGTAAGAGACGAGCCGCGATTTAAATATCGCGGACAGCATCTCGATGTTTGCCGCCATTTTTTCGACCTCGAATATATCAAAAAACAGATGGATGTGCTTGCTATGTTCAAGATAAATAAATTTCACTGGCATCTTACCGACGATCAGGGCTGGAGAATCGAAAGCAAAAAATATCCCCAAATAAACCGGATTTCCACACAACGCACCGAAGGCGAGGGAAATACTTATGGTCCTTACTTTTACACCTTTGAACAGATACGGGAAATTGTGGCTTATGCCCGCGAGCGGTTTATCGAAATTATTCCCGAAATCGAACTGCCCGGACACGGCGTGGCGGCGCTTGCTGCCTGTCCCGAACTGTCGTGTACGGGCGGACATTTTGAAGTTCGCAATATCTGGGGCGTTGCCAACGACGTTTACTGTGCTGGTAATGACGCAACTATTGCCTTCCTGACCGATATAATCGAAGAAGTTATACCGCTGTTCGACAGCAAATATTTCCACATCGGCGGCGACGAATGCCCTAAAATCAGATGGGAAAAATGCCCCAAATGTCAGGCGCGTATAAAACAGGAAAAATTGAAGGACGAACACGAACTGCAAAGCTGGGTTGTTGCTCAAATTGAGAAAGTTCTGTTGAAACACAACAAAAAAATGATAGGTTGGGACGAAATTCTCGAAGGCGGATTGGCTACCTCGGCAACCGTGATGAGCTGGCGTGGCGAACAGGGCGGAATTGATGCCGCAAACCTTGGACACGATGTGATAATGACCCCGGGAAACTGGCTTTATCTCGATCATTATCAGGGAAATTCGGCTGTCGAATATCCCACTATCGGAGGATACACTACTCTGGAAGAAACATACGGCTACGAGCCGCTGCCCAAAGGATTAGACAGCAATAAAGCGCATCATATTCTTGGTGCACAGGCAAATGAGTGGACAGAATACATCCACAGCCCCCAACATTGTGAATACATGGCTTTTCCGCGAATGATTGCTCTGGCAGAAGTAACATGGTCGGCAAAGGAACAGCGTGATTATAAAGACTTTGAACGACGCATCGACAATCTGTCTGTCCGTCTCGACGCGCACAACATCAACTATCATATTCCGATACCCGAACAGAAATCGACGCGCACAGTCAATCACGTAGCATTTATCGACAGCGCCCTTATTGACCTGACAACCACGCGCCCCATGAAAATTGTCTATACTCTCGACGGCAGCGAACCGGATCAAAATTCTGCCGAATATCGCCAGCCCTTCCGTTTTACCGCAAATGCCACATTGAAAGTTCGTTCCGTGATGCTTTCCGGCAAAATGAGCAGAGTGCGAACAATTGAGATAGAAAAACAAACGTATGCCCCAGCCCTTTCTGCTGAACCGACAAACGTCTTTAAAGCAGAATATTACAAAGGCAAACATCTGAAAGTAGCCGAACTGAATGGCAAAACGCCCGACGAAACCGAACAAATTGCTGACCCTAAACAGTATAAATATCATGTTGGCGATTATGCCGAAGTATATGAACGCGATTTGTGCAGCACGGTCGTCTCCGGCTATTTTTCCGTTCCTGCGGACGGAATTTACTACTTGTCGAGTTTGGCAGATGAATTGTGGATTGATGGTAAATTGCAGATTTCCAACGAAGGACAACTGAAAAAAGGCGCGGCGTCCGACAAAACAATTGCTCTGGCAAAAGGAGTGCACGCCATAAAAGCCATCCGTTTGGGAAACATAATCAAAGGCTGGCCCTCGCAGTGGGACAACAGCTTCTGGCAAATATCTGATAAATAGAATATAATGAAAAAATTAAAAAAAATTATTCAAAATAAAGACTTTTTAACAAATACGGCACACTTTTTGATACATAGTAAAAAATGTTTTGATAGATGCTGTAAATATTTTGATAAATATTATCGAATAATTTGTTGTTTGAAATATTTTGATTAATTTTGCAGAATATTTTAAAAGAAAAATAAATTGTAAATTATTATTAATAAAAAAGTTAAATTATTTTTTAGTCATGAAAAAGTTATTATTTGGAATACTCGCATTGAGTATATGCGCCACAGCGTGCAAAAAAGACAAGGACGAAACACCGTCCGATTTAGACAAAGCCCAAGTCGTTGCCACTTGGAAAATCTCATCCGACCCCGCCGTGAATATAAATATCGTTGGTGGTGGTGAAATGAAAAACAAAATTGTGGATACTCTTGAATATCTGTTCAAAAAGGACGATGTGTATCTCTTTAAGGACGACAATAAGGTTGAAGTAACCCGCAACGGCAACAAAGCCCCTTTTCCCAACCAATACAGTTTAGACAAACAATATCTTGTCTTTGACGGTTTTATAAAGGTTGCAGGCGCTGTGAACGGAAATACCTTCAAACTCGTAGCAGGAAATGACGAAATCCGTTTTACCGTAAAAACGATGATTTTGGCAAAAAAGGATGCGTATTATACATATTTCAGCACACTTGGCGTTACCACTCCCGACGATTTAACAGAAGCATTTCTGGATGAAGCGATGATTGCTGTAACCGGCTCACTTGAAATTACTTTGACAAAACAGTAAAAAATTGTAAATCAAATAAATAAATTATATTAGTCATGAAAAAATTATTATTAGGAATACTCGCAATGAGTATGTTTTGCACAGCGTGCAAAAAAGATAAGGAGGACGAGTCAGGTATTGACAAGTCTCAAATCGTTGGCAATTGGAAGGTTACAAACGTAACGTCTGCAATTACTCTAAACGGAATAGCAATTCCAACTACTCTTTTTGATGTCGATGAACTTGTTTCGACCTTTGTTGAAAAGGATCAAGTCTTTGAATTTAAGGATAACGGAGATTTGAAAGTGGATATAGGAGGCGGAGACTACAATCAGTTTACATACAAGACTGAAGGTAAGTATATTGTGGTTTCAGATCCAGCACATCCTTCAGGTTCTTTTAAGTATGCAGCCAGTGTGAATGGTTCTGTATTGACCCTGACACTCGAACAGGCAGACATACAAGCGTTGGTGGCTGGATATATTCAATATCTGGAAAATTTGCCGGTTACTATTGAGACCGGAAAAGTTGGCGGTAAAATTGATATTACCTTAACAAAACAGTAAATAATTAGTACACAGAATAAGTAATGATAAAAATAGGAGTAATATCGGATACGCATGGTTATTTTGACGACAGACTGAGAGATTTTCTCGCAAATGTCGATGAAATATGGCATGCAGGCGACATTGGCTCACTGGAACTCGCCGACAGTATCGACGAATTTAAGCCGATGCGTGCAGTCTTTGGCAATATCGACGGCGCAGAAATCAGGCAAGTCTATCCTGAAATTCTTGAGTTCCAACGGGAAGATGTAAAAATCGCCATCTCGCACATAGTCGGCTATCCGGGAAAATACTCCACCACCGGTCGGGAATTGTTGAAAAACAAACCGAAAATACTTGTCGCAGGACACTCCCATATATTAAAGGTAATATATGATACAACAAACGAACTGCTGTTTCTCAACCCCGGCGCCGCCGGCGTTTACGGGTTTCATACAGTCAGAACAGCCCTGCGGTTTGATATTGCCGGCGCCGAAATCAAAAATCTTGAACTGGCAGAATGGAAAAAACAATGTTGAATTTTAAACAATCACAGGACTTTTTTCGTTTAAAATAAATCGAAAAAAAATATTTTTTTTAGAATATTTTTGTTGATTAAAAAATTATTACTACTTTTGTGTCGAAATTTTTTAGGATATATATATATAAACAAATTGAAATTTAAATAAATAACGTAAAAATTAAAAGGATTATTTTATACTAAACTACAATTATTATGAAAAAAAGGTTATTAGGTTTTTTGTTCGCAATCTGCTCCTTTGCTCTGACAGTAAACGCGCAGGAATATTTACCGTTTCTCAGTAGCCCCTACGCGGGCCAAACTGCCGGTAAATTGAATCCGGCATCCATTGCCGGCACTAAGTACAAGTTCGATATCACCGTCTTCGGCGCAAGCAGTGGCGTACATAACGACTTGTTGATCTTCCCCAGAAAGGACATTATTTTTAACGGAGATTTCTACAAAGACTTGTGGAAATACAAAAGCGATCTGTTTGATTTAAATGTACCTGCTGCGGCGCGCACGAAATTTAAAGACTACCTGAAAAAAACAACTACCGACTGGGATAAAAATAACGATCCCTACGGCGGTTATTTCAACGGGCAGTTCGACGTGCTTAATTTAATGTATTCGTTCAACGACCGCTTTGCAATGGCAATAGGTTATGGTAAACGCTGGCAGGCTTCCGGAACTGGTATCCCCAAAGAAATCGCCTCCGAATTGTTCAGACGCTACGGTATGGATGGTGCTCAAACGTACACCACAGTAACGTTTAACGACCC
This sequence comes from Prevotellaceae bacterium, assembly GCA_031279695.1. GTDB lineage: Bacteria > Bacteroidota > Bacteroidia > Bacteroidales > UBA932 > JAIRLF01. The sequence continues at coordinate 7,956 of JAITIA010000244.1, forward strand.
AACCAATGTAGCCGTATCGATCTACGATCAGGTTTCCCTCACAGCAGGTTATACCTTATTACAAAAGGATAACTATAACCTCAAAGTCGGCGCCACTGCAAAACTGCTGTTCAACGGCAGATCCGCATTCGGCTATGCAAAAGGTTATCAGGGCACTCTTACAGTAGGAGGTAAACGACTCGACAGAATTGACGAAGGCGAAGCCGGAATTGCCAAAGAAGGCAAAATAGGCTTTGGCGTTGACGTCGGCGTTGAATACGAATATCTTCCAGCAGAACTTGCCGGCGACGAAGTTGCAAACTATCGCATAAAAGCAGGCGTTTCCGTGCTTGACCTTGGCGGATTTTCGTCCAAAAACGCAAGACATGAGAAACTGCTTGGAAGCGGTGGCATTGGCATCCCCAACGGCGTTGAAGACCTGCTTAGACGATATGGCACAGGAACTTCCGCAGGCGAATACACAAGCGGCTTACCAACAGTTGTTACCGCATCGGTGGACTATCGTTTTGGCGCTACGCCTCTGTTCTTGAACTTTACACCCTATATCGCTTTGGGTCAAAATTCAATAGCAAAAGTGGCAAAATTCAACTCCTACAACTTGATTCCTCACGCAGAATGGAAAAACTTTGGAGTATCTGTTCCTTTACAGTACGACCAGTACGGACAGTTTACCGCCGGTTTGGGCATACGCGCATGGCGTCATGTCTGGATTGGCTCAAACACCATCCTGAAAAACATCGTGTCGAAAACCAACTATTCAGCCGACGCTCACGTAATGGTGAAAATACCTATCGGCGAATCTGCTGACCGCGACGGCGATGGCGTTCCCGACAGAAAAGACAGATGTCCCGACGTCCCCGGCTTGAAAAAATTCCAGGGTTGCCCCGACACTGACGGCGACGGAATCCCCGACGATCAGGACGCTTGCCCCAACGAACCGGGTCCAGCAGCAACAAACGGCTGCCCCGACCGTGACGGCGACGGCGTTCCCGATAAGGACGACAGATGCCCCGACCAGGCCGGTCCAAAAGAACTGCAAGGTTGTCCTGACCGCGATGGCGACGGCGTTCCCGATATCGACGACGAATGCCCCGACCAACCCGGACCAAAAGCAACCAAAGGCTGCCCCGACCGTGATGGCGACGGCGTTCCCGATAAAGACGACAGATGTCCCGACCAAGCAGGTCCTGCTGCTTTGAAGGGTTGCCCCGACCGTGATGGCGACGGCGTTCCCGATATCGACGACGAATGTCCCGACGTTCCCGGACCCGCATCGAACAAGGGTTGCCCGGTATCCGACAAAATCAAGAACGTGGAATTTGATATCGACAAATACAATATCAAACCAATATACCACGCCGAACTTGATAAAGTTGTAGATCTTCTGACGAAGAATCCGAATGCAACTGTAACAATCGTCGGACACACCGACATCACCTATACTCATGCATACAACATGCAGCTGTCGAAGAGACGCGCCGAGTCGGTGAAGAACTACTTTGTTAAGAAAAATATTGATGCTAAACGCATAAATACAGAATACTACGGACCTGACAAACCAATAGCAGACAATAAGACTGTTGATGGTCGCGCAAGAAACCGTCGTTCTGAAATGACTATCGTAGTGAAATAAATAAGATTGTTTTTAATTGAAAAAGGGCTATCCGCAAGGGTAGCCCTTTTTTTAGTGGTTAGTGATTAGTGCCTGCGGGACTTGGGGCGCGGGCGGGGTCGCTGCCGCAGGCTAAAGCCAGCGGTTAATAAAGTTCCGTCCCTGCGGGACTTTGGACATGGCGGAGTTTTCTGCATAAATAAATAGCACCTCAATTTTTTTTTGCACACATCCATTTTGCGGTTTTGAAAAAAACAATTAATTTTGCGGCGTAAAAATTAGTAAAAAAAAGGATAAAAAAAATGATCACGACTAAAGAAAAGTACATCAATCCCTATACCGATTTTGGGTTCAAGAAAATATTCGGGACAGTGGCAAACAAGGATTTACTGCTTGATTTTCTGCGGGGATTGATTCGCGACAGAGGAACAATCGGTTCAAAAAAAGTTTGAGGTGCTATTAAGCCGGAAAGCAAATTACGCAGGGAGGATTTACGTTGAATGCTTCGCCGTTTAGCCATTTCACCCTTCATTTTGTCAATTAAAATAAAAAGTTTAATTTTGCGCAGTTTTTACAATAGATATATGACTAAGGAAATGACTGTAAATATGAGGTTTTTCGTTCTCATACTGCTGATTTTTGCGGCAGCAAACACACAGGCTCAGGAGTTGATAATCGGGTTGAGCGAGAATCCGCTGTGCTCCGGGCAACCGGCGACAATACGAACAAAATCGCTGACAAGTCTCGAACTGCCTTTTGTGGACGATTTCTCCAAACAGGGCGTCTCCGTTCCCGATACAAAACTCTGGGACAAGGGCAAAACGGTGTTCGTAAACACAAATTACGCAATCGACCCGCCAACAATGGGCGTCGCTACTTTTGACGCTTTCGACGGGCGGGGACAGATGTATGCAAATGCCTCATCCACTTCGGTTTTTGCGGCTGACACGCTGCTATCGACGCCCATAAATCTCAACCAGTTGGCACAGGATTCCATTTATCTCAGTTTTTATATCCAGCCGCAGGGCTATGGCGATATGCCCGAAGAAAGCGACTCCCTCTGCCTCGAATTTTATTCCCCAAACAACGACCTCTGGTATCGCGTCTGGCGGACGTCAGTGATTTCGGCTACAAAGCTCGAATTTCACAATCATCTAAACCGTACCGTAACAATTGCCGAAAACGACAGTATCGGGTCACGATTTTTCAGAATAGACATCAAAATCGACCAGCCGAAATTCCTGCACGACAAATTCCGGTTGCGATTCACTAATCACGTAAGTATCAGCGTTCATCCCGCCATCGCGGGACGCAGCACAAACGCCGACCACTGGCATCTCGATTATGTTTATCTTGATAAAAACAGGTCGGCAACAAATCAAAATATCCCCGATATTGCACTCGTCAAACAACAGCGACGGCTGACAACCAACTACATATCCGTTCCCGCCGCGCATCTGGCTTATGCCAAACCGTACCTGCTCGAAAATCCCATGAGTCTCGAACTTGTCTATAAAAATTTTGGCATGGGAATAAGAAGCGTCGCCCGCAGTTTTCGCCTCCGCACACTCGCCGGCTCGGGACGGACAATCTCGTACAGCGCCGGCGCAGAAAATATTGCCGACGGACGCACTGTAACGCTCTCATATCCTGTGCCGCAATACGAATTTTCGACTGTGGACGACTCCGCCGCCATTGAAATTATCGGCTGGATTGATACCGACAACGACCCCTCCGATTTCCGAAAAGCCCTGCGTTTCAACGATACAATTATTTCGGTATATACATTCAAAGACCATTATGCCTACGACGACGGAACAGCCGAAAATGGCTACGGTCTGTTTGGAACGGGCTCGGCAAACGGGAAAGTTGCCGTCAAGTTTGTAACTTACAGAGCCGACAGTCTGCGTGGCGTTTATCTCTATTTCAACCGCACGCTTAACGACGCTAACCGGAGACACAAATTCGTTGTTGCCGTCTGGGATGACGCCGGCGGTGTGCCGGGGAAAATTATCCATCGGGATGATGGCGGCGGCGAGGCGCATTTCCACAACGAGCTGAACAGTTTTGTTGCATATCGCTTTTCCAAACCGGTCTATCTGTCGCAAAACGAAGTGTTTTACGTTGGATGGCTGCAAACCGACGAAGGCTTTATCAATATCGGTTTCGACAGAAATACCAATTCGCGGGAGAAAACTTTTTTCAGTATCGGACAAAACTGGGAACAGTCGGCGTTCAGCGGTTCGCTCATGCTCCGTCCGATATTTTGTCGCTCCGATATTTTTCCCTCCGACTCGATCCCTCTCTACAACGAACCCGACAGTCAAAACGGCAACAGAGGCAGTTTTCGGGCTTATCCCAACCCCGCAAGAAGCATCATCTATCTCGATGAACAGTTGGACAATTCACCCGTCCTCGCCTCAAAAATCGAACTGTTTGCCCTGTCCGGCGAACTGCTGCGCGTTTATCAGAACGTTACCGGCAGTATCGACCTGACAACTATCCCCTCCGGCATTTATCTGATCCGCGTCTGGACGCCCGATAAACGAATCCGCGAAACAAAACGGATAATAGTGGTCAGTGGTCAGTGATTAGTGATTCGACTTTATAGGCAGACTCCAAATAAGCGTTTTCGAGTCGCAGTGCACCTCAAACAATTATTTGCCGTTTTTTTCGGATAATGGTGTAAAAAAAACCGGAAAAACACAACGCGATTTACATTTTTGTTTACGCTGACAGCATACAGCGTTTTTTTTAACAGTCGCAACTATCAATAAGATTATCAGATAAATATTCAGACAAAAATAATTAAATCGAAAAATAATTTTGTTTTATTTGCAAAAATAATTTTGTGGATATTAAAAAAATTCCTACTTTTGCCCCCGCAAATTTGAGAAAATTTGCATGAAAAAATATTTAAAAAACAGTGAATTTATAAAAAAACGTAAGTTTTGATTAAAACTATTTGATAATGTATAAATTGCAGACATATTCAGGACATTTTTCGGGATTTGTAACCGCTTGGATTACAAATGCTGGCACTATGTTTGCAGGTAAGGAACGAGAGAGAGAGAGAGAGAGAGAAGTGATCAGCGAGTTACGTATTTTACTCGCAAAAACCTAAACACACCGGCGCGGGACAACCCTCCTGTTTCGCAAATAATTTCGATTTTAAATTTTTTAAGCCACTTTGTGGTGGATTTTGGCGGCGCAATTACTATAGGAGCGTTGTATGCAATATCGATGTTGCTCGACGCCCATTTTTTGCTGCCTTTTCTAAGAGTCTTGCGGTCTCCCGTAAAGGTTTTGCGGAATTGGAGAAATGCCGTGAAATTGCTGATAAAATTCCCGAGACTTTCGATTATAAACTTCAATATCAAAAGGAAACCAATTGTAATTATTAAATATGTAAGCAAATGAAAATAGCACAAAAAATTGGAAAACATGTAATCATGTTTATTTCAACAGCCGTATTGATGCTGTTGATGTCTGTTGCGCAGGCGCAGCAAAATGTAACGGTAAAGGGTAAGATACTCGATTCGGAAGGGAATCCTCTTGAGGGCGTAACTGTGATTGTGAAGGGAACGACGCAGGGGGTTAATTCCAATGAATCGGGCGATTATCAGATTGCCGGCGTGCCGGATGGCGGCAAACTCGAGTTTCGTCTTATCGGTTTTGTTACCGTTGAAAAGGACGTTACGGTAAAATCATCAACTGTGAATGTGGTGATGATTGAAAGTTCCGAATCGCTTGAAGAAGTAACGGTTGTGGCTTTCAGCAAGCAGAAGAAGGAAAGTGTTATCGGGTCGATTACTACGGTTAAACCGGCGGAATTGAAAGTGCCGTCGAGTAACCTGACAACTGCTTTTGCGGGCAAGGTGGCGGGTTTGATTTCGTATCAGACGAGCGGCGAGCCGGGGCAGGACAATGCGAGTTTCTTTATTCGCGGTATCACTTCGTTTGGCGCGGCGGCAAAAAAAGACCCGCTGATTTTGATTGACGGGATAGAACTGTCGTCGAACGATTTGGCGAGGCTGAATACCGACGATATTGCCAGCTTCTCGATAATGAAGGATGCTACTTCGACGGCGCTTTACGGGGCGCGCGGAGCAAACGGCGTTATTCTGGTAACAACCAGGGAGGGGCGCGAAGGCAGGGTGAAAGTCAATGTGCGGCTCGAAAATTCGTTTTCGCAGCCAACCAAAATGATCAAAGTTGCCGATCCGGTTACTTATATGCGGATGCACAACGAGGCGATTGAATATTGTTAAATATTTCTTCCAAAAGCAACCTTTTGAGTGTAAAACACCATTTTCTGCCACAGAAAGCATCAGAGAATTTTAACGAAATTTAAGAATAGGCGCATTTGTGCACAAAGATTGTATTGAGTGAAAATGGGATTTGAGAGTCGCGAAATGTTAAATATTCTTAAAAATGAACAAACCAGGTTCCAATTTCAAATTTTCGCCATACTTTTGCGCTATTTTTTGACAAAGGATATTTTGACAGTTTTAGTAGATAGAAGATGAAAACAAAATTTTTGACGGTTTTTCAACCAGACAGATTTTCAGTTTTGTCATTAAATTTTTTAGATTGAATTTAAATTAAAAAGAAATTAAATAAAAGTAATTAGTAATTAAAAGTAAAATTAAATTTTTTAGATTATGAAAAGAAAAAGTATTATTTTAGGAATTGCTTTTACCGCGATAATGATTACCTTAGTAGGTATTAATGTTCATCTTGTATTAATCGCAGCAGACAATCCTTCGGATGTGAGTCTGAACAAAATTGAGGCTCTTTCTAGTGAAGGAGACCAGGATATTGCAAATGATGCAAATAATGCATCCGGTCTGTTATGGGAAAAATATACCTATAATTGCACATACTCCAGATATAGGGTAACAAGGAATTGTGGAGAATTTTCTATTGGAATGATAATCTATTCCATACCGTTGGCGTCACAATTGCAGTCGTGTGGAGGTGATGGCTATAGTTTAAAATAATATTGTTGAAACAAATACTCCGTTAGGAGTTGCATATCAATAGAATATTAATATGCCCCCGCAATATGGAACTCCGTATGGAGTTCCACCGCCTGTGAT
>JAITIA010000160.1 GCA_031279695.1 Prevotellaceae bacterium
CATCGGCAGGCACAGCCTGCCAGAATAAACCGGACGAGGCACAGCCCCGTCCGAACAGAGGGCGGGGTCGTTGCCGCAGGCTGAAGCCTGCGGTTAATAAAGTTCCGTCCCTGCGGGACTTTTGATTGATATGACGTTCATTTCTTAATAATATTCTAATAGATATTTTATCAATAGCACCTCAAAAAAAGATTTAGCCAGATATTCAATTCTCCAAGACCTGATTTTGATATCGTCCTTTTCCTCCGTCGCAGGCACTAATCATTAATCATTAATCACTAATCACTAATCACTAACCATCGTTTCATATATCTGAACAGCACGAGGGCGGTTACTATTGACGAGACGGAGTCGGCTACCGGAATACTGATCCATATACCTGTAATTTCCAGAAAACGTGGCAATAGCAGGAGGCAGGGAATGAGAAACAGCACCTGTCGGGTGAGCGAAAGGAAGATTGCCATTTTCGACTGTCCTATCGACATGAAAAAGTTGGATGCAACCATCTGAAATCCAACAATGGGAAAGACAATGAACACTATCCGCAAGCCGTAGCGTGCCTCGTCTAACAGGGCGGTGTGCGAGGTGAACAAGTGGAGAATGGCGTCGGGAAACAGTTCGCACACAAGAAATCCGAGCGTGGCAACGCTTATGGCACAGATAATTGTGAGGCGTGTTACTTCCGTTACGCGGCGATAGTTGCCTGCGCCGTAGTTAAATCCGGCTATCGGCTGCATTCCCTGATTCAAACCCATGATTATCATCACAAAAATAAAAACTATGCGATTGACCATGCCGTAGGCGGCAACGGCAATATCGCCGCCATGTTCTCTAAATCCGCGTGTTATGAGGATAACTATCAGGCAGGCACAGGCGTTCATCAGAAAGGGCGACATGCCGATATAGAGTATGTTCGACACAAGTTTGCGGTGTAGCCGGTATATCCCTTTTTGAAAATGGATGACGTGTTGCCGTTTCGACAGGCAAATGAACTGAACAGCAAGCGAAACTACCTGCGACAGGATGGTTGCCAGCGCCGAGCCTTGTATGCCCCAGCCAAACACAAATATAAATATCGGGGTTACAATGCAGTTCACCGCCACCGAAATCAGTGTGATATACATCGACAGGTTGGGGAAGCCGGCGGAGCGAAGAACGGCGTTCAAGCCAAAATACATGTGTGTTACGACGTTTCCCAACAGGATGATTTTCATATAGTCGCGGGCATAAACAATGGTGCTGTCGCTAGCGCCGAAAAAATAAAGCACGTGGTCGAGAAACGGCAGGAAGGCGACGGTGAGAAATATCCCGATAAGAATATTCAAAACCAGCACGTTTCCCAGTATTCTGTTTGCCAGTCGATAGTCCTTCTGTCCCAGTTTTATCGAGATAAGTGTGGACGCGCCAATGCCTACCATTGAGCCAAATGCGGCGGCGAGGTTCATAAAAGGGAATGTTACTGTCAAGCCGCTCAGGGCGAGGTGATGTACGCCTTTGCCGATGAAAATACTGTCGGTCAGATTGTAGAGCGACGAGGCGGTCATGGCAATTATTGCCGGAATGGAATATCGGGTCAATAACCGGCGGATATTGCCGTTTCCAAGAACGGCTGTTGATTGTTTCTGCATGGTCAAAATTTTAAAACCGACAAATAGGTGTCAATCAGTTTATCACGGGCTGTTCAAGCATTCGATCGACTATTTGCCGGAAACAGATTGCCGTAGCCCCGTTGCCGGCAGCGGCGGGTTTGCCTTCGTCGCCGCCTTCGCTGATGCTTTGTATCAACGGAATAGAGCCGAGAAAGGGGATGCCGGTTTTTGCCGCCATGTTTTTACCTCCGTCTTTTCCAAAGATATAATATTTATTGTCGGGCAGTTCGGCGGGAGTAAACCACGCCATGTTTTCAACTAAGCCGGCAATGGGCACGTTGATACTCTGATTGCGGAACATGCTTATTCCGCGAACAACGTCATCGAGAGCGACTTTCTGCGGGGTTGTAACAATCACGGCGGCGGTGAGCGGCAGTTCGCGCACTATTGTCAGGTGAGCGTCGCCCGTCCCCGGAGGCAGGTCTATCAACAGAAAATCAAGCCCGTGCCAGTCGGTTTCGCGGGCAAACTGCCGGAGCATCGACGAGGCTGCCGGACCGCGCCAGATAACGGCGTCGTCGGGGGCAACCAGAAAGCCGATGGAGATAACTTTCAGCCCGAATTTTTCCTGTGGCTCGACATAGTTTAACCCCTGCCGTTCAACCATTTCAAGTGTTACGTTGTGCATATCGAGCATTGTTGGTATCGACGGTCCATGCACATCGGCGTCGAGCAAGCCTGTTTTGAAGCCGCGACGCGCAAGTTCAACGGCAATATTAACAGCCACAGTCGATTTGCCCACTCCGCCCTTGCCCGAAGCCACAGCAATTATATTGCGCACGTCGAGTGGCGGATATTCTTTTTTCGCCGGCGCCGTTTCCTTTTTCACCACCGTCAAATTCAAATTCGCATCGGGAAAATTTTCTTTAAGTTTCTCTTCTATATTGCGTTTTACCGATTCCACAAAAGCGTCGTTCGGTTTGAACAGCAGCGACAGCCGGATTGTCTGTCCATCGATAAAAACTTTTTCCACCACGCCAACTGTTATAATATCCTTACCGGATTCAGGGTGCTTTATTTTCGTTAAAATTTCTATTACAGTATCTTGATTATACATATACTTCTCAAATTTTCGTGCAAAGGTAATGAATGTTTTTGAACTGCGCAAATTTTTGATTTATTAGAAAATCTTTTCATTTCAAAAATTTTTATTAATTTTGCGGCTTTAAAAAATATGTGATATGGATACAAAAATTCAACGAAGGGGCGAGGCAAATGTCCCCTTACTAAAAAACGATTTTGCAGGCAAAGCACAGATGTCTAAAGTTTTGTGCGGAGTATTAACAATGTTATAAGTTTCATTTTGTCGAGCATTTTTATGGTTTATACCGAATTTTTACGGCGCAGATAAACGAACTGTTCGCGGGAAAAAACCGAAAAATCGGTCCCTGATATTGGCGCTGTATGCAAATGAAAGGCAGAATTGACAAACTGATAACTGTCAAATTATAAATAAGATGAAAAAAACAGTGTTAATTTTCTTTGCTTTTTTTCCTGTTGCCGTTTTTGCGCAGCAGCAAACCGTAATGAAAATCGAAGAACTGTCGAAGCCGGGCGCTTTACTTGGCGTGAGTTCCGGCGATGCGATTTATGAGCGGCTGATTTTGTCGGATGCAGATTTATCGCCCAATGAAGCGGTTGATATTCCGTTCAATATCCTTGCAAAAAGCAAAACGCCCGCAGGCTTGGTGAATTTTGGCTATCATTCCTTTTTCTATGGAATGTATCAGGCATACGCCGACCATCGACCTTTTGTCCTATCGCCCGATATGATTTGGTTGCTTATAAGTCAGGGGTTTGCACGACATGTGAACGCAAATTCCGAAAAATTGCGTTATAAATTTGTGAATTTCGACAAAAAAGTAACTCTGATTGTCCTGACCGACAAGATTTCGATTCGCAACTCAACCTGTAACAACAGCAGTCTGTGGGAAGAAATTTTTCCACAGTTTACACAAAAAATAGGCGAGCATACGGGTCAGGAACTGATGGACGTCCTGTCGTGTGATTTTTCCACAACCACCGCTGTCGAAAAAGTCGCGTCCGAAATAACAATTATGGAGGCAATGAAATCTTATTTTGAATATGTTGTAATGACTGCCGTTTGTGGCATTCCCGAAATTACACTGAAAGGCACAACCGAAGACTGGGAAAAAATACTGGAAAAAGCCAAAAAATTACGTCAATACGATTTGGATTGGTGGATGGCTGAAATTGAGCCTGTTCTGGAAGAATTTGTAAAAGCGTCAAAAGGAAAAATAAAGAAGGATTTTTGGCGAAACATGTTCAAATATCACACCGAAAAAATCTATGGCTCGCCGAAAACAATTGATGGCTGGATTGTTAAATTTTTCCCTTACGATAAGGACGGTAACAGAAATAATCTGAAGTCGCTGACAGGAGCTCATAATCTTCCCGATGAGATAGTTAAAGTGGATTTTAAATTTCAGGAGGTGTTTGACAACGGTGTGTTTGTTGATACGCCTATGGAATTTTGGGCTGGTTTTATTGGTCTGGAACAGGATGAAAAAACTTTTGCGCTGAGCCCGCAAATTGCATGGATGATAAGGAAAAAGGATGAAAAAAATGCTGTTTTGATACAAAAATTAGAAGCGGAAAACAACACGGACTGGGGAATATCTATCAGAGTTAAAGAATTTCCCAAAGAATTGCTTTCATTAAAAGTAATCAACCGTATTTCAATCGAATTTACCGACAATATTGATATTCCCGATGAATTTAAAAACGTCGAAGTAAGAGAATTGGAATTGCGCGGTCAAATCGAGCCGGCTGAAATAGCACGAATCAAAAATATGTTTCCCAACAGCAGGATAATCATAAATCACGATATAATCGCTAATGGAATCTGAATAATTGAATAACTGATTAACTGATTAATTGAATAATTGATTAATTGAGTTTGAATATAGTATTGTTTAACGAATTACGAAAAATATGTAAAAGACCTTCGTGGTACTTCGTGCCTTCTTCGTGAAACTTCGTGTAATAATATTTTTTTGTTACACGAAAAACCACGAAGAAGGCACGAAGAAACATGAAGGAAATAAAATAAATCAATTTAGGTTTCATGTACGATATTCATAAAAAAGATTCCATTGGAATTATTCACATCCGGCAGCAGATTCCGACCAATTCTGCCGGAAACATTCACATCCGGCAGCAGATTCCGACCAATTCCATTGGAAACGGTTACATCCGGCAGCAGATTCCGACCAATTCTGCCGGAATTATTCACATCCGGCAGCAAGTTTTGAGCGTTGTATGGCTGCGCAATCCAAGTCCCGCAGGTAGTTTCTTCGTGGTTACTGCCAACTAATCATTAACCAGCAAGTTATAGAACAGAAAATCGTTGAAAGGGCTGTTGCTGTCCACCGGAAACGAGGGATGCAGAATAATCAGACCTTTGCCGTATTCTATTGTTCCAACAATTGTTCGTAAAATAT
>JAITIA010000187.1 GCA_031279695.1 Prevotellaceae bacterium
ACCGGCTTTTTGTCCTCAATATTTTTATCGAACAGTTTTTTATCGGCACGCATTGCGGCAGCAATGAAATTGTCAATCACATTGCGTCCGATATTGTCGGAACGTTTTACCTGAATGGGCGTGTTGTTGGACATTTTTCCGTCCAAACCATAATCGTTGCGCTGTTTTGCATTGCTCGATCCTCCAAACTGTCCAATAATCCACGCTTCAAATTCAAAAGCATCCTTATAACGAAGCGTGTCGTAATCGTATTTGTGCAACTGCAAGGTGTAGGAATTGGCATACAGTCTGGTAAATAAATCGGTTTGCACGTTCAGTCTCAACTCCGTAACCTTCACCGCCTGAACCGACTGGTCGATGCCAATCCATTTCCGATGCAACTTGTCGGCAACGGCAACGGTTGTACCTCCGCCTACAAAGGGGTCGAGCACTACGTCGCCTTCGTTGCTGGCACATTTGATAATGCGTTCGAGCAGCGCCATCGGTTTTTGAGTGGGGTAGCCGATACGTTCATGTCCCGAAGGAGGAATAATGGGAACATCCCACCAGTCATACATTTTTACGCCTTTCGAGTCTTCGTCGGCTGTTTGCGACGGTATTCTTTTGCCGGAATCATCAAAACCGGATACTATTACCTGATTGCCGAATCGTTTTTGCGTCGAATCCGCTCGTTCTTGAAGGAGTTGATTATAGGTGTAATTATCGGTTTTTGAATAGAAGAAAATGTTATCGTGATTTCTGCAAAATATTTTATTTCCTGTTGCCCATTTTTTATAGCACCAGATAATCTCATTCCTGAAATTATTTCTCCCGAAAATCCTGTCTAATATTTCCACCCTGATATATGCATCCGCGTGCCAGTCGCAATGCAAAAAGATACTTCCGGTGGGTTTGAGCACGCGGTACATTTGTTCGACGCGCTCCTTGAGCCAGGCAATATAATGGTCAATTCCTCCCGCCCAGCGGTCTTGAAAGGAGCGTACCTCGCCCTCGTCGCCCCAGATTACTTCGTAATCACGGTTCGAGAAAAACGGCGGGTCGAGATAGATTAAATCCACTGTTTCGCTCTCCATTTCTTTCAGGATGTCGAGATTATCGCCTAATATAAGTTTATTGATGCACATTGTAAAAAATATTTTTGTAAATATATTTATTTTATATTTGAGATATACCCTTCGTCAATTACAGAATCATCGACTTCTGCGGAAGCAATTTTCCCTGTTTCTACCTTTTTATTCCTGTCGCCGACTTCGACCTTCCTTTCTCCGACCACAATATTGCCGTAATTCACCGCAATATTCCGGTTGCGGACTGGAATTATACCCGTTTTGCTGCTCAAAATTCCGATTATTGACCGGAAATTTTCTCTTTTCAATCGGAACGTTTCCGTCGCTGACCGGCAGATTCCGTTTTTGGACGGCAATATCCGCGCTCGTACAACGCAAAGTCGAGGTTGCGGACAGCAATATTGCGATGGACAACCGCAATATTGCTGTCGCCAAGCGAAAAATCCTGTTTGCCGACCTCCATACAGGTATTCGCTAACCGAAACAGAGGCGTTGCGCAGGGCAATGTCCCGTTATTCCTCCCTTTTTGTCTTTGAACGTCCGGGAAAACGCTTGCTCAATTCCTCTACAATCAGTACGGAGTTGGGAAGTTTCCGTTTCTGTCCTTCTTTGCTCGAACCGTAATAGGTGAGTCCAGCCACGTATGCCTCGCTGCCGGCGAGCGTCATTGTGTCGTGCACTTTTTTGGCGAGTTGCGCAAGAGGAATGTAAAATTCACGCAGCAAGCCAACCGTATTCACGTCTTTTTCAAACTCCGGCACGTTGATGAATGCAGCAAATTCAGGATATTGTTTGGCAAATTCAAGCGCCTTAAAAACAAATCCATACGATTTGTCGCCCATCGTGGGCAACTCGCGAGCCTCGCCCTGAGCCAGTTCCACTAAGTGTGGCAACAATTTTTCGTTCAATATGCCTATCGCTGCCAGTATCGCCTGTTTATCGGCCTCGTTCAATTCAAATGATATTCTATTATCCATATCGTAAAAAAAAAATATTATTGGCGGCAAAAGTACAATTAAAATATAATACAACAAAACGGACAAACATTTTTACTCATCAACAAATAATTAATATACTTAAAATAAAAGAAATAATAAATAATATTTTTATCAAACGTAAAGCGCCGAAATCTGCTTCTTCCGTGCCTTTTGCCCTCTTTGGTATTGAAAAGAGCGGCGACTGAGGAACAGATTGCTGCATGGAAAAAAATCTATGGCGAGGTCTATTCGATTGAGATCGAAGGACATGTCTGCTATGTCAAACAGTTTACGCGCGAAACGATGAAATACGCTCTAAGTCGGTTGAAAATCAGAATTGACGGCGAGAGTAACGAAGCCGTTATGGACGTGGAAAAAATGTTGGAAATAGGCGAAATCGGCTTGCAACACGGCTTCATCGGCGGCGATGCAGGTGGGCGAACTGTTCAATCTTGCGGAGACTTGCTTAAAAAAGTTATAGCCGATTTATGGAACCTTCTATACTATTGAAAATAATTTCGCTACATAAGGAAATTTCTTTGGGAAAATTTCAATAGATGGGTTTTAAATCAGTTATTACAATGTCTTACTGTATCCTGTACCTGTCCAGTTATACAAATTGCGTGCGTTGAAATCCCATTCTCCGTCTTTATACCAAACCTTTTTATGCAGTTTATCCATATATTTCTGTTTGCTTTTTTCTCCCTGCTCGGTGAAAAACCAGACAAACATAAGAAATGGACGGTCTCTGCGGCTAATGAACATTCTTGTGCAATATTCATATTTTTTATCTATCGTGAGTGGAGTTACCGACGACACGTTAAAAAGAAAAACTGAATCTGCATTAAATTTACGTTTAGCATACGCTGCCGGAAGCGTTGATACATAATCGTCAACATTAGAATAATGACTGTACATGTACTTTATCTCCTGCTTTATCCACGAGCGATGAGCGAGATTATTACCAAGCTTGCTGTCATCACTGCAACAAGTACAAAGGACATTGTTCAATGAATCGTCTCGACTCATGAACCATGGTATTAGTGCGTACATCAAAACACATTCTTTATCTTTTGATTGCAAAACAGGGGCATAAAACATTCCTGGCTGTTTTATTATTTCGCCGCCATCTACAATACTCCATACAATCAAAGTATCCAACAACCTAAACCCTTTTGCGGGCTGATATTTGATGTTGAATAATGCATCAATGGAGTCCGGAATATCTTTATGTTCCGTTCTGTTTTGGGTAAATGCCAAATTTCCCCAAAATAAAAATACTAAAAATATTACTGTTTTCATATAAATCACCTTATTACAAAGGTTTTACCATTTTGTTCATTTCCATTTTTTAATCTTGGACTGGAAATTTTGACATTTTTTTGTAGGGAGAATCCAATGCCTTTTTGAAGAAAGCGAATAAGTCTTCAGAAATATTTATTTGCTTTCCAGACTGTTGTTTGATTCGATAATGTCCATTTTCAAAAATGATATTTAACCGTTTAAAAGCACTTTGAACTATGTTCATTTCGTTTGCAGACAGGTTATTATAATCAAAATCAGAACGATTTATTGATAAAAACGACAAATCTTTTTCAAATATATCATCTACATAATCATACCTGCTGCAGCTCTGCATAAAAATCCCTGAGAAAATCACGCACATTACCATTACTATTAAGACTAAAAGGCTCATTTTCTTTTTACTTGTAACCCTTTGCACGTTTATATTTTCCTTGTGCGGGGCATTTTTTATAAATCTTTTCATGTCTATTTATATTTAAAAAAATTAACTTTTATTTCATTTATGCGTTTTCGCAACAATCTAAAAAACCGGACAAACTTTTCAAAAAAACAATCTTCGATACCAAGGCGCAAAAGTAGTATAAATTTTTTGAACAGCAAAATTTTGTATGAACAATTTGTCTGAAAATTTGTTTAAATACGATTTTTTTTACTGATATACAATATATTAAAAAATTTAATAAAAATCAATAAAAAAATTTCTTTGATATTCATTTTGTTTGCTTCGACAGGGTCTGAACCACGATTTTTGCAGGATTTTCAGGATTGGCAGGATTTGATGGCGGGGGTTGTCTGAACTGTGATTTTAGGATGATTTTGCTGATTGTTGTGATTGTTTGCCACGATGTAGAGACGCACGGCGTGCGTCTCCGCGGCGTGCGTCTCTACGAAGGATATTGCCCCGCCATCGTGGTTGTGTTTTTCGTTTGTAGAGACGTTGCATGCAACGTCTCTACGGAGATTGCCGGCGAAGTCAAACACACCTCATTTTCACCTAATTCAAAATAACAGAACAACCTCAGTAGAAAGGACAAAATGCGAAGAAATAAAACCTCATTACCTCATTTAATCATCAGAATTGAACAATGAGGTAATGAGGTTCTATTAAAGGGGCATTCATCTGCTACTGAGGTAGTTTTGTTAGGAAAATAAGGTGAAAATGAGGTTTTCTCAGCAAAGCAGATGCGGTAAATTTTAATGCGTTGACCTGGCAAGGAGCGCTATGACAAGCGCAAAGTATGCAAAGATAAACCATCAAAAACCATACGTATAACTCATTGTTATGGTAACGTTTGCTGATTTTGGGCGATTTGTCATCCGGCGATTTTGATTTATGAGTACAAGGCTGAGACTGTGTTTTTTCAGCAGTT
>JAITIA010000196.1 GCA_031279695.1 Prevotellaceae bacterium
CAAATTCCACATTCCGTCCCTACGGGACGGTGGTTACGAGGTTGGGCTTGCGTTTTCTACCAACATTCCGTCCCTACGGGACGATGGTTGCGTGTATCCGAGTTTTCGGACGGACACTAAATAAACTGTAACAGTACATTCCGTCAGGAATGTATCGCTCGGTAGAAAATGACACGGTTTGCTCTTTCCTGCATCCCTGACGGGATGCAGGCTTGAACGATCTGTATTCTTTCTACCGAGCGACACATCCCGTTAGGATGTCTGTTTTGCATGAATGTAATCATTTGTATTCTGTCATACGCTATTTATCTCGCATCCCTTAAGTGGAATAAATTGTGCACCGAAATGTATTCGTTGTAAAACATTTTAAAAATCATGAATGGTGCAGCCCTCAACTCCGTGAAATTCCGTGAAACTCCGTGAAATTATTACACAGGGAAACACGGAGGTTTCACAGAGAAACACAGAGATATTTACGAATTAATAGTTTTAGAAAAACTTTGTGGACAAAATCTTTTTTGAGCAGGAAATCAAGCCTGAAAATCGAATTTGCCGGCAATTTTTTTCATGATTTTTTTATTGATGAAAGTTTTTTTAATATCCTGTTTTCAAAACAATTTGCACAATTGTTTGTTCCGATGCTGTAATCTTTTTCGATAAAAAAAATTAAAAATGTTTTGTATTTCAAGAATAAGATTTACCTTTGCGGCGGATTTTGTACCAATAAATGATTTTTAAAATTGATATAAAAACAGAATATAATTATATAAATAACTATAAAATAGTGTATTAAAATAAAAATTATTATGGCAATAAATTTAACCAAAGGGCAGCGAATCGAAATCGGGCTGTCGAAAGTAGGAGTCGGTTTGGGCTGGGACCCGAATCCGGGAACAGGGTTTGATTTTGACCTTGATGCATCGGCATTTATGCTGGGCGAAAATAAAAAAATACCGAAGGAGGAGTTTTTTGTATTCTACAACAATCCCAAATCGCCCGACGAAGCAGTCGAATCTTCGGGCGACGACACAACCGGCGGTAAAAGCGATGGCGACGATGAAACTCTGACCGTTGATATGGCAAAAGTCGATCCCCGCGTGCAGGAAATCATCTTCACCGTAACGATTCACGACTACGATATTCGTAAACAGAATTTTGGACAGGTACGCAACTCATTCATACGTATTTACAACGCTCAAAGCAACGAGGAAATTGCCAAATACGAACTGGATGAAGACTTTTCCATTGAAACGGCAATCGAATTCGGACGGCTCTACAAACGAAATGGCGAATGGAAATTTGAAGCAATGGGTGTAGGCTACAAAGGTGGCTTGCAATATTTTGTAGATAAATATGTTTAACAATTAAATAAATGCGGTTATGGCAATCGATCTCAACAAAGTAACCCTCGAAAAACAGGGCGACAGTCATAAAATCGACCTGACAAAAAAAGAAGGCGACCTGTCGCAGGAAATCGTCATCAATCTGAACTGGACGCAAAAGAAAAAAGGCTTCTGGGCTTCACTGATGCAAAGCGCTGTCGATCTGGACTTGGGCTGCTGGTACGAACTGCGCGACGGCAGAAAATCGTGTATCGACGGCTTGCAGTTTGCCCAACAGGGCGGACCAAAAAATCAGGTTACGCGGCAAGGCTGCTACACCCAAAAACCATGGATCTGGCACAGCGGCGACGACCGTTCGGGTGCAGCGTCAGACGGCGAAAATATGCTGATTAATCCGCAGGGCGCTACCGATTTAAAGCGTATCACTGTTTATTGCTTTATCTACGACGGCGTGGCAAAATGGGCGGAAACCAACGCCGTAGTAACCGTCAAAACCCCAAACAACCCCGATATTGTGGTCGAAATGGGGCAACAGTACGATACCCGAAAATTCTGCGCTATCGCCGAAATAGACTTCGGCACAGACACTTCGATGACCGTCAAAAAATTGCTCACTTTTCACGGTGGACACGACGACTGCGATAAAACCTACGGCTGGGGTATGAAATGGAAAGCAGGAAACAAATAGGTTTACGATTTTAGATTTACGATTTTAGATTATTTAATTTGCGATTTATTTCATAATAAAGACATTAATCACTAAACATTAAACATTAAACATTAAAAAATATGGCAATAAATTTAACAAAAGGACAAAAAATTGATCTGCGCAAGGAGTCGGGCGAAAAACTGACGAATTTCTGCGTAGGCGTAAACTGGGGCGCAATCGAAACAGTGAAAAAAGGACTGTTTGGTAGCCGAAAAGTTGTAGAAGACGTTGATTTGGATTTGAGTTGTATTATGATCGACGGTGGCGGGAATTTGCTCGACCATATCTATTCGCCTGATTATAACAACTTTTTGCAGAAAAACAATTTGCCGCTCGGTAAACTGAGCTCGAACGACGGCGCCCTGAAACACAGCGGCGACGACCGGCAGGGCGACAAAGGCGGCGACGACGGTCTTGATAACGAAATTATTACAGTCGATTTGAACAGCCTCAACCCGTCGGTCAGTAAGATTTTCTTCTTTATCAATATCTATCTCAATCAGGGACAGTCATTTGATTTCTCAAATATTCCATACGCAAAAATCAGAATGTATGAAGGCACGCCGCATAAAGTGAACGCGGTTTTTTCTCAGTACGATATCGCTACCGACGCCTCATTTGCAGGCAAACGCGCTCTGGTTCTGGGCAAACTCTATAAACGCAACAACGACTGGAAGTTCGACGCCATTGGCGACCCGACAGACGATGCGATTTTTTTGCAGACAATTCAACTAATACTCGATAAATACGCCAAATAATGAGACGATTACCCGTATATCTGGTGCTCGACACCTCCGGCTCAATGATGGGCGAGCCCATTGCCGCCGTCGAAACCGGCATGCAAACTCTGGTAAGTGCATTGAGGCAAGACCCTTACGCGCTCGAAACAGCATATTTGAGCGTTATTACTTTCGATAGTAACGCGCGTCAGGTTGTGCCACTCACCGAACTTACCGCTTTTCAAACGCCTGCAATTCAGGCAAGCGGAACAACCGCGCTGGGCGACGCACTGAAACTGCTGGCAAACAAAATCGACGCCGAAGTTGTGAAAACTACCGCCGAAGTGAAAGGCGACTGGAAACCGCTGGTTTTTATTATGACCGACGGCGCTCCAACCGACTCGTGGCAAAAAGGACTCGACGAGTTCCGCAAACGACGGACAGGAATAGTGGTTGCCTGCGCCGCCGGAAACGGCGCAGATACCAACGTGCTGAAACAGATAACTGAATGCGTTGTGCAACTCGATACCGCCGACAGTTCGACCATCAAAGCATTCTTTAAATGGGTCTCAGCCTCAGTCAGTACCGGCAGCCAGAAAGTGGACGGCGGCAACGAGGTTATTGGCATGGGCGAACTGCCCCCGCCTCCGCCCGAAGTAAATATTGTTGTATGAGTACACAATGAGACGATTACCGGTTTATATACTGATACAGACCTCCGGAGCAATGCGCGGCGAGCCGATAGAAGCAATAAAAGTGGGCTTGGAAAGTCTGGTTTCCTCGTTGCGACAAGACCCTTTTGCCCTCGAATCGGTGTATCTGAGCGTGATAACTTTCAACCGCTATCCCGAACAGATTCTGCCACTTACCGAACTCGAAGGTATGCAGATACCCGATATTCCGCAGCCCGAGGCAGCCGGCACGCATCTGGGCGAAGCCCTCGAATTTGTGTGCAAAAAAATTGACGCCGAAATAATTCTCAGTACCCCCGAACGCAAGGGCGACTGGATGCCTCTGCTGTTTGTGATGTGCGACGGCAGAGCCTCCGATGCGCAATTGTTTCAGCAGATTGTGCCCGTTGTCGAGCAAAAACATTTCGGCAGCATCGTTGTTTGTCTGGTTGGAACAAATCCGCGCACGGAAAACGTTAAACTGCTGACCGACAAAACAGTTAATCTGGATACAACCGATGGCGCAACATTCCGTCAGTTTTTCAAATGGGTTTCAGCCTCGGTCAGCGTCGGCAATCGTAGCGTCGGCGCAGCAAACGAAATCGTTTTGCCGCCGCCACCGCCTGAAATACACACAGTTATATAAAAAACACCAATACAGACATGATTTTTAATATCATTATCAATATACTGATTGTGGCGCTGTTTCTCTATTCCAAACTGTTGCCTCACAACGACCGTCTGGAAGGAAGCTACAAATCGGCATATCAGTTTTTTGACCGAATTTTTCGACCGGTTCTGAAGCTGCTGCAAAAAGTGGCACAACCCCTCCGCGTGGGGCAGGGGCTGGCAGTCGATACTTCGCAGATTATTCTTCTGATAATTTTACTTGTTGTTATAAAATTTATATAATGAGACGATTACCTATTTATTTTCTTATCGATGTATCCGAATCGATGGTTGGCGACGCCATTGAACAGGTGCAGGAAGGCATGGAGACCATAATCAGAGAGTTGCGCACCGACCCGTACGCTCTGGAAACAGTCTGGATTTCCGTCATCGTATTTGCCGGCAAAGCACGGACAATCGCACCTTTACAGGAAGTTATAAGTTTTTATCCTCCAAAATTTCCGGTAGGCAGCGGCACTCTGCTCAGCGTGGGGCTGGGACACCTGATGTACGAACTGAGAAAAAATATCGTACCCACCACTTCGGAACAGAAAGGCGACTGGAAACCGGTTGTGTTCCTGTTTACCGACGGCGTGCCGACCGACAGTCCGCGAGACGTTCGCGGGGTTATTGCCGAATGGAGACGCAACTGGGCGCAGGCGGCAAATCTGGTTGCCGTTGCATTTGGCAATCAAACAGATAACAATATACTTGGCGAACTGACCGACAATGTTCTCCGTTTCGACAATGCCAATGCCGAATCGTACAAAACATTTTTCAAATGGGTTACCAATTCAATTAAAACCAGCAGTATGAGCGTCGAAAACAATTCAACAGGCTTTGAACTTGCACGACTGGACGAGGGCATTGTGAGCAAAGTTGATTTGACAAAACAGGACGCGAAACCTGTTGTGGATGACAATTTTGTGGTGCTGGCAGCCAAATGTCAAAACACTAAAAAACCGTATCTCATTAAATATCGGAAAAATGTATTCATCGAAAACAGCGGCGACGTGGGCATGGACTACCGTCTGGTTGGCGCTTTCCGCATCGACGAGGCGTATTTTGAACTGTCGGACGAAAACACAACAGCACTGAAAATCAATGCAAACCAACTGCTGGGCGCACCAACCTGTCCTTGTTGCGGCAATCAGTACGGTTTTGCCTGCGACGGTACTTGCGGAAAAATTCACTGCATCGGCACGGAAAAAATAAGCACCTGCCCCTGGTGCGGAAATCAGGCGGAATACGGCTTTGGCGAAGGCGGCTTCGAGGTGAACAGAACAAGAGGCTGAACTTTTGACTGAGAACGAATACAGTAAAGTACCTAAATTCTTACTTCGTACATTCTTCGTGGTTATTCGTGTAATAAAAAAATATGAATACTGTATTGTGTACCTGAAATTTTAAGATTTAGCCCACCCCCAAATTTTGTAAAATAAAAAATATGTCTTATCTTTGCACTTTATTTTAAACATAAATTAAGATGAATAGAATATTTTTACATATTGTCGGGATGTTTATTCTCGTTTTAGTATCGGCAACATATTGTGCCGCAAACATTGTGCAAATCAATGCAAAACCCGTCTGGCTTGCCGGACGCGAAAAAGAAATGAATCTTAACGTCGGCTTTCGAGCCGTGTTTAAGGCGCCGGATAATCCCAATTCTGTTAAGCTCAAGATTGCCGCTTCCACCATCTATCGCGTGTTTTTTAACGGCGAATTTCTCGGTTCCGGTCCGGCGCGCGCCGCTCATGGCTATTTTAGGGTCGACGAGTATGAACTGAGCACGAAAATTCGTGACGGCGACAACATAATTGCTATTGAAGTTGCCGGCTACAACGTCAATACCTATTATACTCTCGATCAGCCATCTTTTCTGCTTGCCGAAACGGAAATCGACGGCAAAACGGCGCTTGCCACCGGTCGAGGCAAAGATTTTGAAGCATTTCAAATTGGCGAACGGCTGCAAAAAGTGGAACGATACAGTTTTCAGCGTCCATTTACCGAATATTACAGAATGCAAGCCGGTTACGACCAGTGGCGCAGTTCGCTGAGCGTTGCCGTTGCCAAACAAAAACTCGCCGTTCAGCCCGCCGTTAAACTGCTTCCGCGCGGCGTGGCTATGCCAAAGTTCGATATTGCTCAGCCTCAAGCCGTTTACTCAAAAGGAACGGTTAAGCGCATCAAACCGGAAAAATATCATAAAGACCGCTCGCTGACCGGAATAAGCCCCCGTTTTAAGGGATATCCCGAAAAAGAACTCGAAACCGTGCCGCCGTCGCAGGAAATGCAGGAAATTATAACCGACCGCAACGAAATAATCAACAAACCCGCACTTTTTGCAATGCCGCTGCAACTCAAAGCAAATGAGTTTTATACTGTCGATTTGGGAGTGAACAGGACGGGATTTATTGTCGCTCGATTGCAATGCGCAAGCCCCGCGCGGCTGTTTTTTCATTTCGACGAAATGCTGACCGACGGCGACGTGAAAACCCGACAAAGAATGGGCGACGTATGCAATCAAATTGTTTATGAACTTGCCGCCGGCGAATATGCCATCGAAACAATTGAAGCATACACTTTTCGCTATCTGAAAATAATTGTTCTCGAAGGCGAATGCGCAGTTACTCAACTTGGTATGCGCGAATTTGCGTATCCCGCAAACAAAAACGCAACATTTGTCAGCAGTAACTTCAAACTCAATAGCATATACGCGGCAGCCAAACAAAGTTCGCGTCAAAATAGTTTGGACGTATTTATGGACTGCCCTTCGCGCGAACGCGCCGGATGGCTGTGCGACAGTTATTTCTCGTCGATTATGGAAAAAGAATTTACCGGACGTTCCGATGTGTCGTATAATTTTCTCGAAAATTACGCACTGCCCGCACGTTTCGATTCGCTGCCCGAAGGAATGATTCCAATGTGCTATCCTGCCGACCATTACGACGGTGTTTTTATTCCAAACTGGTCGCTGTGGTTTATTATTCAGCTCGACGATTACGCCCGTCGGGGCGGCAACCGCGCTCTGATTGAACGTTTACAGCCCAGAGTAGAAAAATTACTTGCTTATTTTCAACGCTTTGAAAACAGAGACGGGCTGCTCCAAGGGCTCGAAAAATGGGTTTTTGTCGAATGGTCGAAAGCCAACCAGTTTACTCAGGACGTCAGTTATCCGTCGAACATGCTCTACAGTGCCGCACTCGACTGTACTGCTCGTCTTTACGGCATTTCCGCACTGACGAAAAAGGCTGAAAATATCCGCAAAACAATCCTGCGCCTTTCGTATAACGGCGAATTTTTTACCGACAACGCCATTCTGAAAAATGGAACGTTGCAAGCAACCGAAAATACCAGCGAAGCATGTCAGTATTACGCTTTTTACTTCGGTATTGCCACCCCCGAATCGCATCCCGAACTATGGAAAAAACTTGTTGTCGATTTTGGTCCCAACCGTAACGACACCAAAATTTACCCCAAAGTATTTCGCGCTAATGCGTTCATGGGCAACTATATGCGTATGGATTTGCTTTCGCGCTGCGGTTTGCAGAATCAGATGCTGCTCGAAATACAAGATTATTTTTTCTATATGGCAGACAAAACCGGCACGCTTTGGGAACATACCCATAGCACAGCAAGTTGCAATCATGGCTTTGCCTCGTATATCGGGCATGTACTGTATCGCGACGTTTTGGGAATCAGCAATATCGACTATTCGGGCAAGGAGGTAACTCTGCGTTTTACCGACATTGTGCTCGACCATTGCAGCGGCTCGATTCCTGTTGATAATGAAGTAATTCGATTTCAATGGCAGCGCGTTGGAAATACCATTGTATATAGTTACTCATTGCCGGAGGGTTATCGTGTGAAAACAGACAATCGCAGCGCGGCAAAAATTGTGGAAGATTTCCGCTGACGTCCAATATTTTGAACAAACAATCCGAATATAACTTTATATATAACAATTAAAAAAATGTATTTCGATTTGGTGTCTTATATTGATTATCTGGAATCAAGAGGCGAATTGATAACAATCGCCGAATTTGTTGATCCTGAGCTTGAAATCGCCGAAATTACCGATCGCATTGCCAAAAGCGAGGGCGGCGGAAAAGCGCTGCTGTTTACTAATACGGGAACAGAATTTCCGGTATTGACAAATGCTTTTGGCTCGGAAAAACGGATTGCCGCCGCGCTCGGTCTGTCGAAATTAGACGAATTATCGGAGAATATAGACCAGATATTCAGCGATTTGAGCCGTCCAAGAAACGGTTTTGTGGACAAACTCAAAGCGCTGCCTTTGTTGAAACAAATCTCCGATTTTTTTCCAAAAACAATAAAAACAAAAACTCCTCAATGTCAGGAAATTGTGATGCCGTCGCCCAAACTTAGCGATATCCCTGTTTTGAAATGCTGGCCCCTCGACGGCGGACGGTTTATCACTCTGCCTCTGGTACATACCAAAGATCCGGAAACAGGAGCAAGAAACGTCGGAATGTATAGAATGCAGATATACAGCGATATGCTTACAGGAATGCATTGGCACAGACATAAAACCGGCGCCGCTCATTTAGAAAAATACAGAAAAACCGGTAAACTGATGCCCATTGCAGTAACTTTGGGCGGCGACCCTGTATATACTTGGTGCGCCGCCGCTCCGCTGCCCGAAAATGTTGATGAATACCTCTTTGCAGGCTTTATCCGTAAAAAAAGCGTGCGAATGGTGAAATGCATCACACAGGACATCGAAGTGCCGGAAGACTCTGATTTTGTGATAGAAGGCTATATCGACCCCAAAGAAGCCTGTGTACCGGAAGGTCCTTTTGGCGATCATACAGGGTTCTATTCACTGCAAGATCCTTATCCTCAAATGCATGTAACCTGCATATCGCATCGTCGCGGCGCAGTTTATCCCGCAACCGTTGTCGGCATTCCGCCACAGGAAGATGCATACATTTCCCGTGCAATTGAAAAAATTTTTCTGAAACCAATTCAAATGCTCATAGCGCCCGAAATTAAGGATATTTACCTGCCTGCAACCGGCGTATCGCACAATATAGCAATAGTTTCGATAAATAAAAAATACCCCGGACAAGCAATAAAAATTGCAAACGCAATGTGGGGCGCAGGACAAATGATGTTTGCCAAAGCAATTATTGTAGTCGATTCGGACACAGATATATACAGCACAAATTCCATTTTCGAGGCTTTTGCCCGCCACTGGACGCCCGCCACCGATACTTATTTTTCAAAAGGTCCGCTCGACGTTCTCGACCACGCCGCCCGACAGCAGTGTTTTGGTGGAAAAATTTGCATCGACGCAACGCAAAAATTGCCCGAAGAAAATACGAAAATGCAAGAGGAACAAAATCTTACATATCTTTTTTGCAACAGTAACAATATTCCGCCCACCAAAGCCAAACTGAAAATTGTTTTCGACCCGGAAGTTGATGTGTCCGATTTTGATACCTGTATATGGCTGGCTGGCAATAATATAGACGTTGCATACGATTGTTCCATTATTGATAATTCGCTACTTGTGGATGCCTGTACAAAAATCGCCCGCGACGATTTTCACCGTCCATGGCCTAACATTGTGTGTATGAACAGCGAAACTATCGACGCCGTTGATAAAAAATGGCAACAACTCGGTCTCGGCGAATTTATTCCCTCACCTTCGCTAAAATACAAAAAACTCGAAAAATAACGCAAAAATTGCTGATTACATGAAGGTTATGAACTAATGAAGAGCGAACTTGACAAATTAAAAAAGCAGGCAGAAATATTGCCTAATTTACCCGGCGTGTACCGGTTTTTGGATGAATCTCAAACCGTTATATATGTTGGCAAAGCAAAAGACTTGCGAAAAAGGGTTGTGAGTTATTTCAGATCCAACGGCGACGTCAAAACTCAAATAATGCTGCGCAGGGCTGTTGATGTTAAACATCTTGTTACACAAACCGAAGCCGACGCCCTTCTGCTTGAAAATAACCTGATTAAAAAATTGCAACCCCGATATAATGTCCTTCTAAAAGACGATAAAACTTTTCCGTGGGTTTGCATTAAAAACGAAATGTTTCCACGTATCACTCTGACACGCAGGAAACAAAACGATGGCTCGCGCTATTTCGGACCTTATACCTCGATTGGAACGCTCAAAATTCTGCTCGATTTAATCCGTCAAATATATCCCCTGCGCACCTGCCGTCTGCATTTTTCGACTGAGGCAATATTGCGAAAAAAATACAAGGTATGCCTTGAATATCATTTGGGTAACTGCAAAGGCGTCTGCGTTGGCGAACAAAGCGACGACGAATATGCAGAAATGCTCAAACAGGCAATCGAAATTATCAAGGGCAATATTGGCGACGTGGTTAAACTGCTGAAAATGAAAATGAACGATGCCGCCGAAAAACTCAAATTTGAAGAAGCACAACTGTATAAAGATCAACTTGTGAGGCTGGAAAACTATCAAGCAAAATCCATAATTGTCAATCCCTCAATTAATAATGTGGACGTCGTTTCGCTGATTACCGACAGCGACAGCATGGCGTATGCCAATTTTATGAGAGTTGTGAAAGGTTCTGTTGTCCAGATATATACGTTTGAAATAAAACTTGGTATAGCAGAGGAAAAGGAAAATCTGTTGAGCATGATTATCATAGAAATGGAACAGCGGATTGGCTCGCTGTCGCACGAAATTATTGTGCCTTTTATGCCCGATACCGAACTGAAAGACAAACTATTTACCGTACCGCAACGCGGCGACAGGTTCAAACTGCTGGAACTGTCGGAAAAAAATGCCAGAGCATACCGCAACGAAAGGCTGATACACATGAAACGAACTGACCCTGAGAAACATACCGAATGGATACTGAACAGTATCAAAACCGATTTGCAACTAAACGAACTGCCTCGCAGAATTGAATGTTTCGACAACTCGAACATTCAGGGAACCAATCCGGTAGCAGCCTGCGTGGTGTTTCTCGACGCCCGTCCGTCAAAAAAAGAATACCGACATTTTAATGTGAAAACCGTTGAAGGTCCCGACGATTTTGCCTCGATGGAAGAAATTGTTTACCGTCGTTACAAACGACGACTTGACGAAGAACAGGAACTGCCGCAACTGATTGTGATCGACGGCGGTAAGGGTCAATTACATGCCGCTGTAAACAGCCTCGAAAAACTTGGTCTGTATGGAAAAATACCCATTCTTGGACTCGCCAAACGTCTGGAAGAGATATATTTCCCCAACGACAGCGTTCCTCTGTATCTGAACAAAAATTCGGAAACACTGAAAATCCTGATGCACATACGCGACGAAGCTCACCGTTTTGGTATCAGTTTTCACCGCAACAAGCGCAGTATGAAATTTATTGTTTCGGAACTGACTACAATTAAGGGAATTGGCTCGCTTACTGCTCAAAAATTGATGCGCGAGCTGAAAACCATTTCTGCAATAAAAGAAGCATCCGAAGAAATAATCGCAAAAATTGTGGGCAAACATCAGGCAAAATTGATTATCAACCATTTTGAAAATACAAAATAGTTAGCCGATAAAACTCATAATTTCATAATTCGCAATTCGTAATTCGTAATTGAAATGCATTGTTTACACAGAAATTGAGCAGAGGCAAACGCCTTATTCAAAGCCTCTTATACGTTGTGTCGAAAATAATTTGCAATAAACCGAAATATATGTACTACATTTGCGCCCTGTAAAAATCATCTTCAGCTAACAAAAAAACAATGCTGTCAGTGGTGATAAAATTTGTTTGAGAATAGATATTGATATGTTTACTTTAATGCTATTGATTTTTGTTCTGGGGTACGTATGTATAGCGCTGGAACATGTTGTGTTTGTTAATAAATCGGCTACTGCGTTGCTGCTTGGCTGTATCATGTGGGTATGCGTGGCGGCGAGCCTGCCGTCAAATACCTTCGTTTACACCCAGTTCATGGAACATCAGGCATTACAGCCCGACAGCACTTTTCTGTTGTGGCTCACACAGTTATACCTGCCCAAACATCTTGGCGAAACGGCGGAGATACTCTTCTTCCTTATCGGTGCAATGACTATCGTCGAGCTGATTGACTCGCATCGCGGCTTTTCGTTTATCACCAACCGCATTGCAACAACCAAAAAAACTCTTCTGATATGGATAATCTGCGTTTGCTCGTTCTTCCTGTCGGCAGTACTCGACAATATGACTACCACCATTGTGATGGTTGCCCTTATACGCAAACTGATTGGCGACCAAAAAGATAAATGGCTGTTTGCCGGTATGGTGGTTGTGGCAGCCAACGCCGGAGGAGCATGGTCGCCCATCGGCGATGTAACAACCATTATGCTATGGCTTGCAGGAAAAGTAACC
This sequence comes from Prevotellaceae bacterium, assembly GCA_031279695.1. Taxonomy (GTDB): domain Bacteria; phylum Bacteroidota; class Bacteroidia; order Bacteroidales; family UBA932; genus JAIRLF01. The sequence goes on from JAITIA010000196.1 coordinate 12,484, forward strand.
AGCATCAGTATCATGTCGAGTACTTTCGTGGCAAGTTTTGTGTCGATGCTCGTTCCACTGATAATACTCTCGTTCCGGTTGAAAGGCGTCGTCTGTCGCCCCGAGATGCAGGCAGCCATCTATCCAACCTCTATCCCTGTGTGGCAAAGCAAACTGATACTGCTGGCAGGCGTGGGGCTGATGCTGTTTGTACCGGTGTTTAAGTCGCTGACACACTTGCCTCCATATCTGGGGATGCTGGGCGGGCTGGGCATACTGTGGGTGCTGACCGATGTCATGCACCGTAAAAACCACGACCGGAAAGAGTACCATTCGGTGATTGCCATGATTAAGAAGATCGACACTCCCTGCGTGCTCTTTTTCCTTGGTATTCTGATGGCTGTGGAAGCCCTCCAAGCCTTCGGACACCTGAATCTGCTCTCAAACACTCTCGACGCTATCCCGCTCGACGAGCCTGAGAAATACTACGCAATCACCTCAGTCATAGGCGTGCTTTCGTCGATAATCGACAACGTGCCTCTGGTTGCCGGAGCCATGGGTATGTACGACTTCCCGCAAAATCACTACTTCTGGGAATTTCTGGCATATACAGCCGGCACGGGCGGAAGTATTCTGATTATCGGCTCGGCGGCAGGCGTGGCAGCCATGGGTATGGAGCGTATCAACTTTATCTGGTACCTGAAAAAAATATCGTTGCTTGCCTTCGCCGGATACATCAGCGGAGCAGCCGTTTATATTCTGCAACATACTGTTGGTGGTTAGTTTTCAGCGGTCAGTGGTTAGTGGTCAGTGTCTGTCCATAAAGTCGGTTACATATAAAATTTGCTTTGATAAATTATATCGCGAAATACTAAATGTGAGGGTGTTGCCGTTCAAACTCATTCGAACAGGTTGCCCGCAGGGCATTCATATCAATAGAAATCATCTATACATGGTGTACGGAACGCCGCAGGTAATTTGTCCAAGCAATCCGGACAATAAACCGGCATTTGAAAAATCGAGGATTTGACCCGTCCCCCAATGGGACAAATGATGCAAAATTTTCGGAATTTTTAACGCCGCCCGCCCTCAACGAAATCAGCAAAACGCCCCATTTTTTTTAGCAAAAATTTCAACTTTTATGAATATTTTTTTCAAAAAAGATGAACAAAACACCTTTTTTGATGTACTCTTTGAAACGTATATGTAACATTGTAACAGCGTTTTTTTTAATTGCAGAGAAAAAAATATTTAATAAATGAAACTTTTTTTATACCTTTGCGCTCTGATTTTTGGATTGTGAAAATCCGATTTTTTTTTGGATTAAACAATATTTATTAAGGAAACAGAACGATGAAAATATTATCCGAAGAATGGGGCAAACTGCCGTTTGCATACCACAAAACAAACTACAACGTCCGTTGCTATTTTCGCAACGGCAAGTGGGGTATTGTTGAAACATCTTCGTCCGAACAGATAGTTATCCATATCAGCGCTACGGCGTTACACTATGGACAGACAATCTTTGAGGGACTGAAAGCGTTTCGCGGTAAAGATGGGAAAATAAGAATATTCCGTTGGCAAAACAATTGGGAACGAATGAATTTATCCGCGCGGGGAATACTTGTCCCCGAAGTTCCGCGCGAAATATTCGAGGAGGCGCTGCGCAAAGTTATCGCCCTCAACGAAGAATATATTCCCCCTTACGGAACGGGCGCCTCGCTCTATATCCGCCCGCTGCTTGTGGGAACGGGCGCAAAACTTGGCGTTGCTCCCGCCGACGAATTTCTGTTTACAGTGTTTGTCAGCCCCGTGGGTCCGTATTTCCCCACAGGCTTTAAATGCGTGGACGTTAAACTTGTAAGAGATGTGGACAGAGCCGCTCCGCTTGGCACGGGACGCTATAAAATCGGCGGAAACTATGCCGCCTCGCTCGCCTCCGGCGCGCAGGCATACGCCGACGGCTTCAAAATGGTGCTCTATCTCGATGCAAAAGAAAAAAAATATTTAGACGAATGTGGTCCGGCAAACTTCTTCGGTATCAAAGGTAATACATACGTTACGCCCGACTCGTCGTCGATACTGCAATCGATAACCAACATGAGCCTGCGCACACTGGCAGAAGACATTGGTATGACTGTGGAAAACAGAAAAGTACCGGTCGAAGAACTTGCCGAATTTGAGGAGACGGGCGCCTGTGGCACAGCCGCCGTTATCACTCCAATAAAAAGTATTCACGACGTGGAACAGAATAAAATATACACGTATCCCGACAAACCGGGGACACAAAGCGTAAAATTATACAGTAAACTACAGGCTATTCAGTTGGGCGACGAAAACGACAAGTTCGGCTGGGTAACGGAATTATAAACGATAAGAAATCTACTTTAAAAAATGGAAAATAATTACGTCAATTTACTCAGAGAAAAAACTTCAAAATACAATGAACCAGACAAAATCAAGGCGGCAGGCTTCTATCCCTTCTTCCGCCCGATTGCCTCGGAACAAGATACCGAAGTTTATATCAATGGCAAAAAAGTAATCATGTTCGGGTCGAACAGTTATATGGGGCTGACCTCGCATCCTAAAGTGAAAGAAGCAGCAATTAAGGCAGTTGAAAAATATGGAACAGGCTGCGCCGGCTCACGCTATCTCAATGGCACACTCGACATTCATGTCGAACTGGAAAACAAACTTGCCGAATATGTTGGCAAAGACAATGCCATAATCTACAGCACCGGCTTCCAATCCAATCTTGGAGCAATCCCCACAGTAATTGGTCGCAACGACTATATTATTCTCGACGAACTCGACCACGCCTCCATCATCGAAGGCTCGCGTCTGGCATTTGGCAAAACAATCAAATACAGGCACAACGACCCCTGTTCGCTCGAAAAAGTTCTGCAACGCTGCGAAAGCGATAGAATAAAACTGATTGTGGTGGACGGCATTTTTAGCATGGAAGGCGATATTGTTAATCTGCCGGAAATTGTCTCTCTCGCCGAAAAATATAACGCCAACATAATGGTGGACGACGCTCACAGTTTGGGCGTTATTGGCGAACACGGCTGCGGCGTGTCTTCGCATTTCGGGCTGACCGACAAGGTTGATATCATTATGGGTACCTTCAGCAAATCGCTGGCGTCGTTGGGCGGATTTCTGGCTGCCGACGAACGTACTATCAACTTCATCAAACACCAATCGCGCTCGCTGATTTTCAGCGCCAGTATGACGCCCGCTGCCACCGCCTCCGTTCTGGCGGCTCTGGAAATAATCAAAAATGAACCCGACAGAATTGAAAACCTGTGGAAATTGACGCACTACTGCAAAAAAAGTTTCAACGATGCAGGCTTCGATACCGGTCGCAGCGAAACGCCAATCATACCTTTGATTATACGCAACAATCAGAAAACGTTCCAGTTTACAGTCCGTCTGCTCGACGAAGGCTTGTTTGTCAATCCCGTAGTCTCGCCCGCAGTGAGCGAAGACATGACCCTGATACGCTTCTCGCTTATGGCAACTCACACAATGGAACAAGTGAACTTTGCAATAGACAAAATTGTGCGCATAGCCAAAGAATTAGACATTATCTGAAAAATTAAAGTTGGATTTTAAGTATTAAACCGAGCGCTCGAATTGGAAAATCGAGCGCTCGAATTATAAATCGGCGGTAGCCTCACACTAAAGTCTTTTAAAGACCAACGATGCATCCAGAGGCTAAAGATCCTATTGTTAAAGCGTTGTCGGTGCGGGACTTATTTCAGCAGTCAGTCCCTGCGGAATTTGCTTACTCAGCCACGCCGCCGCAGGCAATTCATAACTCACATCGTCGTCCACTAACGATAATTCCTGATTTTCGACACACAGAGCGCAATTTTTTTCGCGTGGAGCAAATTTTTTTTGTTCATCTAAAGTCCATGTTATCAGTAATAAAATCTTCGGTTGTGAAAAAAATGAAAAAAAAATTTGAAAAAAAATTTGCCAATTCAATAATAGTACCTACCTTTGCAGCCTGAAAATTTATATGTTTTATTATTTAAAATATTTATTAATAGTATGTTAACTCATTACGAAACCGTTTTCATCGTAACTCCCGTTTTATCTGAAGCCCAGATAAAGGAAACGGTAAAAAAGTATCAGGACTTTATCGCCGGCAATGGCGGTGCGATAGTCCACCATGAAGATTGGGGTCTGCGCAAACTTGCATATCCAATCCAGAAAAAAACAACAGGATTTTACTATCTTGTTGAATTTACGTCAGAAGGAGAATTGATTTCAAAGCTTGAAACACAATTCCGTCGCGACGAAAAAATACTGAGATTTTTGACTTTCCGCATGGACAAGCACGCACTTGCGTATGCGGAAAAAAAGAGAACAAAACAGGAACAGGATAAAAATTAAAAAGATATGGCAATACATCACGAAAAAAACGAGATAAGATACTTGAATCCGCAAATAGCGGAAATTAGAAAGAAAAAATACTGTCGCTTCAAAAAAGCCGGTATCAAATATATTGATTATAAAGACCCTGAGTTTTTGAAACGCTTTTTAAATGAACAGGGAAAAATTTTACCGCGACGTTTGACCGGCACATCGCTGAAATATCAACGTAAAGTGTCGCAGGCAATTAAACGCGCACGTCATCTGGCATTGCTGCCTTTTGTTACCGATTTGTTAAAGTAAAAACACAGGGCTTAATATGGAAATTATTTTAAAACAGGATATACCTAATTTAGGTTTAAAAGACGATATTGTAACCGTAAAAACCGGTTATGCAACCAATTATCTGGTGCCACAGGGATATGCAATTCTTGCAACCCCGTCGCAGAAAAAAATTCATGCGGAGAATATTCGGCAACGCGCTCACAAAGAGGAGAAAATACGCACAGACGCCGCTCTGTTGAAAGAAAAACTCGAAGCGCTGACAGCAATCACCGTTGGCGCAAAAACAAGCTCGACCGGCAAAATATTTGGCTCGGTCAACAGCCTTCAAATTGCTGAAATACTGAGCGCAAACGGTATCGATATCGACAGAAAAAATATTATACTCAACAGTGAAAATATTAAGGAAGTTGGCTCGTATGAGGCTGTTGTCAAAATTTACAGGGATATTCGCGCCCTGATAAAATTTGAAGTTGTATCGGAATAAAATTTAAAAAGTACATTGAATGAATTTGGCAAAAGTATATAATTTTCAGCAAGTTTGTACTTTTGCCAAAAAATACCCGAATGGCGGAATGGTAGACGCACTAGTTTCAGGTACTAGCGGTTGGAAGACTGTGCAGGTTCGAGTCCTGTTTCGGGTACTTTTTTGGGAAACATTGCCCGGGTGGTGGAATTGGTAGACACACTACTTTGAGGGGGTAGCGCCGGTTACGGCGTGCAAGTTCGACTCTTGTCCCGGGCACTTTAATTTTCTCGCTTATGGATACGCTTGATATTGTTAAAGGAGACTCATTTTTAAAACCTTACGTACATGTTCTCAATGAACGTATTGAGAAAATTATAATCAAAGAAAAATACCTTTGTCGCAATTCTTCCCTCGAAGATGTTGCCAACGGATACCTTTACTATGGACTGCACAGATATCCCAACTGCTGGTATTTCAGGGAAAAAGCGCCGGCGGCGGAAGCAATCTGGCTCATTGGCGATTTCTCAGAATGGAAAGCCGAACCACAATTCAAAATGAACAGAACAGGAGCGTCGGACTGGGAACTGCAAATTCCTCTCGAAGCGCTGAAACACGGCGACTTATACAAACTGCTTGTACAGTGGCGCGGCGGCGAAGGCGAACGAATTCCGGCATACTGTCGCAGAGTTGATCAGGACAAAATAACAAAAATATTTTCGGCGCAGGTGTGGCATCCCAAACAGTATGAGTGGAAACACAAGTCGCCGGCAAAACCCAAATATCCACTGATTTACGAAGTCCATACGGGAATGTCGTCAGAAGAATTGAAAGTATCGACATTTCAGGAATTTGAGAAAAATGTTTTGCCCGGAATTGCCAAAGCCGGCTATAATACAATCCAAATGATGGCAGTTCAGGAACATCCATACTACGGCTCGTTTGGTTATCAGGTGGCAAATTTTTTTGCCGTCAGTTCGCGCTTCGGAACGCCCGAAGATTTGAAACAACTGATCGACACGGCTCATGCATTGGGTTTGAGCGTTATAATGGATATTGTTCATTCTCATTCGGTCAATAACGAAAACGAAGGGCTGAGCCGCTTTGACGGTACAACCGACCTGTATTTTCATTCAGGCGACAGAGGCGTGCATCCCGTATGGCAATCACGCTGTTTCGATTACGGAAAAAATGAAGTTCTGGCATTTCTGCTGTCGAACTGCAAATACTGGCTCGAAGAATTTCATTTTGACGGCTTTCGCTTCGACGGCGTTACCAGCATGATATATTTCGACCACGGAACGGGACGCAGTTTTACCGACTATTCAATGTATTTTGATGGTAATCAGGACGAAGACGCTCTGGCGTATCTTGCTCTTGCTAACAAATTGCTGCACAAACTGAACCCCAACATTTTTACTATCGCCGAAGACGTCAGCGGAATGCCCGGACTGGCTGCGCCTCAGACCGCCGGAGGAATCGGATTCGATTACAGAATGGCAATGGGGGTCGCCGATTTCTGGATCAGGACAATCAGCGAAAAAAGAGACGAAGACTGGCATGTGGGCGATATGTTTTATGAACTGACAAACAAACGAAACGACGAGAAGACAATCAGTTACGCCGAATCGCACGATCAGGCAATGGTTGGCGACAAAACCATAATTTTTCGCCTTATCGACAGGGAAATGTATTTTTCGATGGATGTCTTTAAACGTAACCTCGTTGTGGACAGAGGCATCGCTTTGCACAAAATGATACGCCTGATAAGCATAGCAACAGCCGGAAATGGCTATCTGAATTTTATGGGTAATGAATTTGGACATCCCGAATGGATTGATTTTCCGCGCGAAGGCAATGACTGGTCGTACAAATATGCCCGCCGACAATGGTCGCTGGCACGGGACAAAAATCTGAGATACCGCTTTCTGGCTGAATTTGACAGAAAAATGATTAGGATGGTGAAAAAGGAAAAAATCTTTGACTGTCGGGCTTTTGCTCTGGTGCAGGATAACGAAAATCAGATTCTTGTTTTCCGGCGTGGCAATATTCTGTTCCTGTTCAACTTCCATCCTTCAAAGTCGCTGACCGACTGCATAATGGAAACCGGACAGGGCAAATACAAAATTATTCTCAACAGCGATTCGCCCGATTTTGACGGGTTTGACAGAATCGACGAGAAACGCCTGTATCAAACCGTTGACGATAATAACCGACATTTGCTGTATTTTTATTTGCCGTCGAGAACGGCTGTTGTGCTGAAATATACAGATAATTCTGTTAATCCGTAATATACGGATAAGATATTTGCAAAATGGTTCTACTGGGAATTGTGTAGAAACTTTTGTTTTCAATAAATTATCGATACAGACCCCTTATTTCCCCAAGCGCCCTAAGTAGCCCTGATACACAAGGTAAATCGCCCTTATTTTCTCAGAGGAAATAATAAGGGAATAAGGGCGTAAGGACGCGATTAATCGCGTCTCTACTAAAGGTGCGCCTTTGGAAATAAGGGTTATATGTATTTTACACACAATTCCCAGTTGAACCTGCAAAATAAATCACCCAAATTTGCAGAATTCAAAAATTTCATCTACTTTTGCGGCGTTAAAAATATAAAAAAAATATACATGAAAACGTTATTATTTCTTAGTCCTTCGATAATTATAGTGGTTATTGTTCTCGTTGTTCTTCTCTTTGGAGGGAAAAAAATCCCGGAATTGATGAAAGGTCTTGGGCAAGGCATCAAAGGTTTTAAAGACGAAATGAAGGACGATGATAAAAAAATAGAAAAATAAGCGGCTTCTGTTCGCAATGGAACATCAGAAACTCAGAACAGAAGACGGCGCTCTGAATTTTCAGCTGCTGTGGAAATATCTCGACGATTTTCGAGGTGCGCTGTTTCGTAGCGCGGCAGGCATATTTGTCTGTATGATAGTGGTATTCGTCAATCCCCACATAGTATTCGATATTATCATATTCGGACCCACAAGTTCCGATTTCGGGCTGTATCGGTGGATGTGCAAACTTGGCGAACTGCTGTCGATGCCGTCATTGTGCATCGAGCCATTCAGCCTCAGGTTTCAGAACATTACCGTGTCGGGGCAGTTTTTTTCGCACATAAGCACCTCGTTCTGGTTCGGACTGGCGCTTGCATTTCCATGGATTGTGTATCAGTTCTGGCGGTGTATCAAGCCATTACTGCCTGAAACGGGACGCAGCGCCGCCGGCAAGGCAATTTCGTTTTCGTTCCTGCTACTTGTGGCAGGCATGTTAACGGGCTATTTCTTTGTTTTGCCGCTGGCTGCAAGGTTTTTAGGGCTTTATCAGGTTGCCGACGCAGTGCAAAATATCACCTCGCTGACCTCGTATGTCGATACCTTTGTGATGCTTGTTATTGGCATGGGGCTGGCGTTTCAGATGCCGATTATTATACTGATACTCTCGCGGATAGGGATATTGCATCGCTCGTTTCTGACAAAATACCGGCGGCACGCAATTGTAATAATAGTAACAATTATGGCTATTATCACCCCAACGCCCGACCCGATGACCATGACCATTGCCAGTATCCCGCTTTTGATTTTGTATGAATTTAGTATATTTATATGTAGAAAATAATTTTGTATGAGCGAATTAGATACAGACGAAGTTAAAAAACAGACCGCCGACCCTAAGGAAATGTCCTTTTGGGATCATTTAGAAGAATTGCGCGGTACAATTTTCCGCATCATCGCAGGTTTGATTGTATGTATGATTCTGATTTTCATCAATCGACACATAGTATTCGACATAATTATATTCGGACCTACCGACGACAATTTTCTGCTCTACCGAATGTTCAACCGGCTGGCAGAAATGTTGTCGACGCCCTCGCTGAGTATCGAGCCGTTTAAACTTCAGTTTCAGAACGTTACCATGGCAGGGCAGTTTTTTGTTCACATAAGCACCTCGTTCTGGTTTGGGCTTGTTCTCTCTTTTCCTTGGATAATCTACCAAATCTGGATGTTTGTCAGTCCTGCCCTCTACGACAATGAACGCAAGGCTGTTACACGAGCATTTTCCTTCTCGTCCATCCTCTTTTTCCTTGGCGTGATGGTTGCCTATTTCCTGGTTATACCATTGTCGTTCAAGTTTTTGGGAACATACCATGTCTCCGAAAAAGTAGAAAATATTCCAACCATCTCATCATATATCGATATGTTTGTGCTGCTGGCAATTAGCATGGGGCTGGTTTTTCAGTTGCCCATCCTGATTATGCTGCTCTCGCGGATAGGCGTAGTGCGTCGTCAGATGTTGAAAAAATACCGCCGCCACGCCGTAATAGGAATTGTAACGCTTGCCGCAATTATCACACCCACAGGCGATCCGTTCACCATGCTGGTGGTTAGCCTTCCAATCTGGCTTTTGTATGAATTTAGCATCTTTTTGTGTAAAAAATAATTTTAAACCATGTATAGGACACACGATTGCGGAGAACTCCGAATATCAAATCAAGGACAGAAAGCGAGGCTTGCCGGCTGGGTGCAACGCCTGCGCAAACTTGGAGGAATGACATTTATCGATTTGAGAGACAGGTATGGTATTACCCAATTGACTATCGACGAAAAAGCGCCAAAGGAACTTGTTGCCATTGTTGAAACACTGGGGAGGGAGTTTGTGATTCAGGCAGTTGGCACAGTTGCCGAACGCAGTTCCAAAAACCCGAAACTGCCAACCGGCGATATCGAAATACTGCTCGAAGAGATAAAAATTCTGAACGCATCGGAATTGCCACCCTTTACCATTGAAGATGAAAGCGATGGCGGCGACGAACTGCGCATGAAATATCGCTATCTCGACCTCCGCCGCGCACCGCTCCGCCGCGCTCTGGAACTGCGCCACCGAATGGCTCACGAAGTGCGTAAATATATGGATTCTCAGCGGTTTCTCGAAATCGAAACCCCATATCTCATCAAATCAACCCCCGAAGGAGCACGCGATTTTGTTGTGCCTTCGCGAATTCATACCGGCGAATTTTACGCCCTCCCTCAGTCGCCACAAACATTCAAACAAATTTTGATGATTGCCGGTTATGACCGTTATTTTCAGATAGTTCGATGCTTTCGCGACGAAGACCTGCGTGCCGACCGGCAACCCGAATTTACTCAAATCGACTGCGAAATGTCGTTCGTTGAACAGAACGACGTGCTGCAAGTCTTCGAGGGACTGGCAAAACATCTGTTTAAGAATATCTTAAACCTCGATTTTTCCGACGATTTTCCGCGCATGAGCTACAGCGAAGCAATGAACCGCTATGGCTGCGATAAACCCGATATTCGGTTTGATATGAAAATCTCTGAAATCACAAACTCGGTGAAGGGCAAAGGTTTAGATCTGTTCGACAGCGCCGAATATGTCGGCGCAATTGTAGCCGAAAACTGCGCCGAATATACCCGCAAACAAATCGACCAGCTGACCGAATGGGTCAAACGTCCGCAAATTGGAGCCAAAGGGCTGATATACATCAAACTTGCCGGCAACGACGTTAAATCGAGCATCGACAAATTCTATACTCCCGACGAACTGAAAACACTGGCAACCACCGTCGGAGCCAAGGGCAACGACCTGATACTGATACTTGCCGGCACAAAAAAAACAACCCTTCCGGCGCTCTCGGCGCTGAGGCTCGAAATGGGTACGCGGCTTGGACTGAGAAACGAACAACTGTTTAAACCTCTCTGGATTGTGGATTTTCCACTGTTTGAATACGACGAGGAAACACAGAGATATTATGCAATGCATCACCCGTTTACCTCGCCCGTCGCTGAAGATTTGCCCAAATTGGAAACCAATCCCGCCGAAGTTCGCGCCAATGCCTACGATTTTGTAATCAACGGAGTTGAAATTGGCGGCGGCTCAATTCGTATCCATGATGCTAAAATTCAACGTACAATGTTCAAAGTGCTTGGATTTACTCCCGAAGAAGCCGAAAAGCAGTTTGGCTTTATAATCAACGCTTTTCGCTACGGAGCGCCGCCGCACGGAGGCATAGCCTTTGGTTTCGACCGCTGGTGCGCAATTTTCGGCGGCTCGGACTCGATACGCGACTATATCGCTTTTCCAAAAAATAATGCGGGAAAAGATACTATGATCGACTCGCCTTCAACAATCAGCAAAGAACAACTCGACGAACTGGGGCTGAGAGTTAGTGATTAGTGGTTAGTGGTTAGTGATTAGTAAATAAAAAATATGTTTTGTATTCCAGCGGAAAAACAATGTCCACGTTTCTTTTCAAAGCAAAACCATTTATGTATATGATATGGAAGGAAATGCGCTGGAAACCTTACTGCTCGATAAATTTGTTTCCTCTTTTGCGTAAAAGCCAACGATACAGAATTGTATGCATTATCGACTTTCGAAAAAGATTTATTGCTGTATGAACTTATGCCGAAAAATTAAATTGTTGTGAGATACGATTTTATACAGGATTATTGCCTTGCAAAAAACGGCGCAACAGAAGATTACAAAGAAGAATGGGACGCCATTCGCTACACCGTTTGCGGCAAAATATTTGCCCTGATTTGCAACGACAGCCAGGGACGAGCAGTGATTTCGGTAAAACACAAGCCCGAAACAGGCGAGGATTTGCGCGAACAGTACGCCGATATTATTCCGGGCTATCATCTGAACAAAAAACACTGGAGCTCGGTGCTTTTAAGCGGAGATGTTCCCGACCAGGTTTTGAAACAAATGCTTGACGAATCATACGAATTGATTTTTAATGCATTGTCGCAAAAAATACGGAAGGCGGTGAGCAGTGGTTAGCAGTCGTCGTTTTCTGCACTGCGACCGGCGCGAATGTTTCTAACCGCAGATCTGTTTGCACTGCGAAAAAAAAGAACGTTTCTAACCGCAATGCAGATTGCACTGCGAAAAAAAAGAACGTTTCCGGTCGCAATACAGTCTGCATTGAAAAAAAAAGAATGTTTCTAACCGCAAATCTGTCTGTTCTGCGACCTGCGCGAATATTTCCGGTCGCAATGCAGACTGTTCTACGACCTGCGCGAATGTTTCCTGTCGCAATGCAGACTGTTCTGCGACCTGCGCGAATGTTTCCGGTCGCAATGCAGACTGCACTGCGACCGGCGCGAATGTTTCCGGTCGCAATGCAGACTGCACTGCGACCGGCAGCAAGCCTGTTCATCCATCGAAAAAATATCAAAACATAAAAATAAGGGAGGATAAACCTGAAATATATTTCGTCAATCAAAAAAAAACCGTGCAAACAGATATGCGCTGTTTTGCACGGTTGATGTTTGAATGACGCCCAATTATTCCGTTCCGAAGACCACTATTTCGGCAATGCTGATATGAGGTTCGCTGTTGCTGTCGGGGAGATATATTTTCAGGTATCGTCCTGTGGCGGGTTCGGAAAGTGGCAGCGACAGCAGGTCGCCGCCGGCAAAGACCCCGTTGGCGATTTTTGCCCACGACGCGTCATCGACTGCCGGATTGTTGCCGATATAATACTCTACCGTTTTGCTGTTGGTGTTGCCGCGCCGTCGGTAAGTATCGATTTTTGCAATTGTTTTCGGCTCTGCCATATCAATGGCAAAGGCGCATTCGGACCCCACTGCGAATGCCAGTAATTATCGAGATTATCGTCGATAAGCGAGTTTACTCCACCACCGTCGTCCTCTCTCTGGTCGGAGAATGCAACGATGCTCCACCCGCTTTTGTTGAAACGCACAACGGGGACAATCCTTTCCCATTCCACATAGAAAGTATCTATCGAATTATTCGGCAAATAGAGCGATCGGGTTTCAATCTCCGTACCGACTTTAATGTTGGGACAGGAGGTTTGCATTTCGTTGGGGAATGTTCTGACAATTGCCGTATTGCTGTTTATGTCCGTGTAGCGGATTTCGGAGCAGAAAAAGTCGTCGGGAGCGCCGTACCACTGTATTTCGGCGAGCAAGCCGGAGATTTGCAATAAAACTATTGATTATAAATAAAATATCGTTTTATGGTTTCTATGTAACGTATTGTCATTTCCATATCCATTTTGTCCGGAATAAAAACATTGCTAATTCTACATTCCGGACTCATGATAAAATAATATGGAACATTCAAAGTATCAATATTTAAACCAAGCCCATCATGTATATTATATATTTCAGATTTGATACTATTAAGCCGTTTAAATCTGTATAAATTACTATTTTGATTATAAGAAGATAAAAATATGATTTTTTGAGGAGAAATAATATTTGCCAGTTTTTTAACAATAATAATTTGGCTGTCAATGCATACATTGCAATTTAGTTCAGAATATTTAAATATCAATTTATTATTGTCAACTATAGGCTATAGTTTAAAATAATATTGTTGAAACAAATACTCCGTTAGGAGTTGCATATCAATAGAATATTAATATGCCCCCGCAATATGGAACTCCGTATGGAGTTCCACCGCCTGT
>JAITIA010000216.1 GCA_031279695.1 Prevotellaceae bacterium
TCAAATATCTTACCAAAAAAAGGAGGTAAAGGCAAAAATATTTATCAACCAACCCCTGCGCGACGACAATAAGATTGCCGGCGGGCAGCGCGGCGAAATCCGTGAGGCAAACTAAAAAAAGTATTAAAAAAAAGTATTAGAAATTAACTTAGATTAAAAAAAATGAGACAAAAGTTATTAAAAGTAATTAATGTGAACATGCTGCAACGGCTGGCGATAATGGCGCTGGTGTGCGGCTGTTCGATGTCCCTCTTTGCTCAGGAGAGCAGAGTTACGGGAAAAATCACCGATGAATCGGGCACTGCTCTGTCGGGCGCTTCGATTCTTGTTAAAGGAACAACCAACGGCGTGGTAACCGATGCGCGGGGCGACTATTCGATTATGGTTTCCGGCAATGACGCCACGCTGGAAGTTTCGTTCCTTGGTTATGTTACTCAGGACGCCACTGTCGGCGGACGCAGCGTTATCAATGTCAGCCTCGCCGAAGACAGCCAGATTCTCGATGAAGTGGTGGTTACGGCGCTGGGGATTACAAAAGAGGCTCGAAAACTTGGGTATGCAGTTTCGACTATCAAATCGGACGAAATTGTCAAAGTTGGCGCACCCAATTTTGCAACCGCTCTATACGGCAAGGCTTCGGGAGTACGCATTTCCTCGCCTCCGGGCGGCTCGGCTTCGGGAGTAAATATCAACATTCGCGGCATCAGTTCCCTTAGAGAGAATACGCAGCCAATGGTGTTTATTAACGGCGTGCCAGTCCGTAACGGCGACAATGAAGATTCGTATGCCAAGTTGGGGTCGCAGGGTCTGCGTTCCAACGGTCTGGTGGATATCAATTCGGAAGATATTGATAACATAACCATACTCAAAGGCGCTGCCGCAACCGCTCTCTACGGCTCGGAAGCTGCCAACGGCGTGATTATGATTACCAGCAAAAAGGCAAAAGGCAGAGGTGTAACTGTGGATGCCAACCTTACGCTGGCAGTAAACACGCTGGCATACCTGCCAAAAATTCAGAACGAATTTGGTCCGGGGTCAATGACCATTCAGCTGGATGATTATAACCTTACACACGACAGGTTTGCTACAATCAACTACAACGGGCAGGATTATACAATTCCCCGCTGGCTGAGTGGTATTACGCATGTTTGGGGTCCCAAATACGACGGTCGCGAGGTGCTGTACTGGGATGGTAAAACACGCCCGTACAAATCGCTCAGCGACGACCCGTGGAAAGAACTGTTCCGTACAGGCTCAAATCAGATTTACAATATTGCCGTCAATCAGGGTAACGAAAATTCGAGCAATCGCTTTTCCTATACCTACGTCAATGAAGTGCCAAACGGTCTGACCGGCTCGTTCAACAAGCATAATTTAAACCTTGTGGGCAATATCAAAATCAGCAACCGTGTAAACGTGGACTATTCGGGCAACTACATCATTCAAAAATTTCACAATCGCCAAAATGTGGTTACCGGCGCCTACGATAGCTTCGACAATATGTTCAGTACGTTCACCGATATTCCTCTGATGAAGCAACTGTACCAGACCAGCCTTGGATACAAAAATTTCCATTCAGGAGAAGTCAGCGCTACGCCCAACGAAAGTTTTGCAATGAATGTGCATCAGATAGACTGGGTGCGCGACTATCTGTGGAGAGCATACAAAAACAATGGTTACGAAACAAATTCGCGTTTTATTGGCAGTGTTGCTCCTTCGTGGCAAATTACCGATTTCCTGACTTTGCGCGGACGTTTGTCGAGCGATTTGAGCGCCGACAATATGGAGTATAAAGAGGCAACCGAACGTCCTCTGGCGCTCCACGACCCAAGCGGCAGTTACCGTGTTACCGAAAAAAACTATTCGATTTATCATGGCGACGTTATGCTGATTCTTGACAAAAATATTGGCGAAAATTTCAACCTTGGCGCTGCGCTGGGCTGGCAGGGACGACAGGAAAAGATGGTTGCGCTTTCGTCATTCACAGATGGCGGTTTGACTACCGAAAACATGTTTAATCTGAATGCAAGCCGCTACAATGTCAGAACGGAAATGAGCAAAATGGAACTACTGAAAACCGCATTCATGGGGTCAATAGATATTTCGTATAAAAATTTTCTGACACTGGGAATAACCGGACGACAGGAAAAAACCTCGACGCTGGCAAAAGGCAGCAATACGTATTTCTATCCATCCACAAGCGCCAGCTTCATCTATTCCGACGCCCTCAAGGATGTGCTGCCGGAATGGTACAGTTACGGTAAACTCCGCCTTTCCTACGGTATAGTGGGTAATGCGCCTGCTCCATACGCAGCCAATATCGTTTACGATGCACAGTCGCAGGGCGGCTTGTCGTGGACTACAATGCCCGGCACGATGGGTAACGAAGAACTGAAGCCGGAAAAAATTACGGAAATAGAAATCGGAATAGAAAACAAACTGTTTAACAACAGACTTGGTTTCGAGGTTTCGCTCTATTCACGCCGTATTTCCGACATGATTATCCAGCAGCCCGTGCCGGCAAGCGACGGCATTTCCAACATGTGGATGAATGTGGGTGAAATGCTTAACAAGGGTCTTGAAGTTTCGCTCAATGTTACCGCAGTAGATACACGCAACATTACATGGGACGTCCATACCAATCTTGCTTTCACTAGTAATAAAATCACCAAACTTGCACCCGGTATCGACTACATGGGCAATCTCGGAGCATTGGGCAACACTGGTGGGGGACTGAATTTACGCTCTTATGTGGGCAGACCTATGGGCGACTTTTATAGCAGTATGCCCCGAACGGTAACCGACCCCAACAGCCAGTATTATGGACAGCCGATTGTTAAAATTGACGGATGGGAATCAGGCGCCGGCGGATACTATTCGACAACAACATCGGAAGCCGACCATGTCAATGTAGGCAATGTTACTCCAAAAATTATCGGCGGACTTGGCACTACATTCCGATACAAAAATCTGTATCTTGATGTGATGACTGATTTCCGCATTGGCGGACACGTGATGAACAGCGCCGAACAGTTCCCCACAGCCAGAGGATTAACGATGAAATCGCTGGATTATCGCGACCCCGCGCATGGAGGGTTGACTTATACCTTCAAGGGACAAACCATGACCAACGGCATGATTGTACCCGGCGTAGTAGAAATAACAGATGCAGCAGGCAACGTTACCGGCTATACGCCAAACACAACGGTTACGCCTTCCGACCTTTATTTTGCCACTACTTATGCATGGGGAACATCCAGTGGAAGAGTTTTTGGATTTTCCGTACAGGAAAATTCATACTGGAAACTGCGCGAACTGGCTCTGGGATACGATATGCCCGGAACATGGATTGAGAAAATTTCCCTGCAAAAACTGCGGGTTTCGGTTTTCGGACGCAATCTGGGATATTTCTACAAAACACTTAAATATCTTGACGCAGAATCGACCAACGATGGAGGTACGCGATGGGGCAGCCTTGCCGGCGTCGGCTATTCTGCTGCGCCTACACGGACATTCGGTCTTTCGTTGCGTGCAACATTCTAAATTTATTATTAATGATTAATACGATAAGTAAGATGAAAAAAATAATTTCAATACTGACAGTGCTGGCATTCGTATTCACGTTCAGCCAGTGTAGCGAAGAAGACTACAATGAAAAATATGCAGACCCCAACAAGGCAACAACAATACTGTTCGACAAACTGATGGTAGGCATATTCATTAAATCGCACAACTATACCCTTCATGGATACTCTCGCTTTTTTAGCACCGACAGCCAGTGGACAGGTAAATATGCGCAGACCTTCGGCTTTTATTTGGGTGGCAACATGTGGCATAACGGACATACCGTTGTCGGTCATTTTAATGAATTTTACTCCGGAGTGGCAGTTAATTTCAAAAAAATGGAAGACATGTACAACAGCCTGCCGGACGAAGGCAAAGCCATGAACGAAGCATATTATTTAGCGTCGAAGGTGGTTACGTATAATGTGCTGCTGCATTATCTGGATATCTATGGCGATATGCCATGGAAGGATGCCTGCAAGGTAGCGGTAACCGGCAAATTTTCGCAGAGCAATGCTCATTACGACAAAGCGGAAGATTTGTACAAGATGATAATTGACGAAATGAAAGACGCCGGTCTCCGTTTTCCAAGCGTTTCTTTGCCTCGCGGGTTTACTGCCACAAACGACTACATCAACAATGCCGACAGGAGCAAATGGCAGATATATGCCAACTGCGTTTGCCTGCGTGCAGCCATACGTGTAGCCAGTCAAGGCTCTCAAACCCAGCATGGACGCACTGCTATTAAGGAAATTCTTGAAAATCCCGCCAGATATCCGATAGTTGACGATATTGAGGCGAACATTCATATCAAGAATATGCGAACCGATCCGGTCAATGCCGAAGGCGGTGGCGGTCTTGACGCCTGGAAATCCTGCCGTCTGGCTTCTGCCGCTATTATCCGAAACATGTTGAGTAACTACACCAAAACAACATGGAGCGGCACATATCAGGACGGAACAGACGACCCCCGTTTGCCTTTGCTCTACAATCTGGCAACTCTCAATGCCGGCAATATAGTTGACGGTACAATAAGAGGAACGGTATATCGAGGCGTTAATACGGAAATGACGGAAACGGTTCTTTCACAGTACGACCAGGGCAACAGCCTGTCGGAAATTCGTCGAGGCGGATTTTTCTGGGAAAATCAGAACTGGGACCATTTTCTGTTCAGCGCACCCGAATTGTGGTTTATCAAAGCAGAATCTTATCTGAATGGCTGGGCAGCCGGCGGAGAAGCCAAAGCCAAGGATGCATTTAAGGAAGGCATCAAACAGTCGATTCGCTTTTTCTTCAAATATCAGGATAATAAAACTAGAGAAGATTACACGGGCGATACCGACTATCGTTCATACGTAATCAACCCCGCCGAGCCTTCGGATACATGGATAGACACTTTTGCCGAAGCACGCTGGAATACAAAAATCAATGGCGACGCCTACGATACAACAAATCCGCGTTTAGACGCTATTATTACGCAAAAATGGCTTAGTTTCAGCATGATGGAATCGCGCGAAGCTTGGGCAGACCTGCGTCGTACTGGCTATCCGTCCGGATTGATATTCCCGCAAGCCGCCGACGCTGAAATTCCCAACGTACCAGCCCGCTGGAGGTATTCGCCCAACGAACGCAACTTCAACAAAAATTTCTCTGAAGTAGCAGAACAGGACAATTATACAACCAAAATGTTCTGGGCTAAATAAATTAAAAATTTTGTCTCCAAAGAAATTTTTAAATTAAAAAAGAGCGTCCCGTTTTGGCGGGACGCTTTTTTAGTGATTAGTGATTAGTGATTAGTGGTCAAGTGCCTGCGGCGGCTGTCTGAACTGTGATTTTTGTGATTGTTTGCGGCGCTGTTCAAATCAAAAAAAATCGTTCAAATCAAAAAAATCACAGTTCAGACATCTTCCGCCGCAGGCATTAACGGATTTTACTTTTATAAAGCACAAATAATAAGATATATAGCCACATATTTTTCATCAATCTGTTGCTACGTATTTGTGTAATATTTTGTTTTTCAATAAAATGCATGCATCTTTTTTAACAAAATATCGGCGCAAAAGTAACTAAAAATTTTCACATAAAATCGCAGTTTTGTTAATCACTACCCACTGACCACTAATCACTAAAAAAGTATCATTTCTCAGTCTGTGCTGAACAAATCCGGCAATTTTTTTGTCTCCGTTTTCGTCTAATTATCAGGTGAAAGCGATTTTTATTGCGGAGCAAAGAATGTATTATCAATAATTTTTGTACTTTTGGGCGAATTTTTTTTAATGATTTTATAAGAAAACGAATTTTTAGAGTATGAAAACAGATGTATTATTAGGTCTGCAATGGGGCGACGAAGGCAAAGGAAAGGTGGTGGACGTCATCACTCCCGCTTATGATATTGTGGCTCGATTTCAGGGAGGTCCAAATGCCGGTCACTCCCTTGAATTTGACGATATTGAAATAGTGTTGCACACTATTCCTTCGGGCATTTTTCGCAAAAACATAACCAACATAATCGGCAACGGCGTCGTTATCGACCCCGCCATTATTGTGCAGGAATTTGAAAAAATCAAAAAATTGGGAGTCGATGTGAACAGGCAGTTGCTAATCTCCAAAAAAGCCCACCTGAT
This sequence comes from Prevotellaceae bacterium, assembly GCA_031279695.1. Lineage (GTDB taxonomy): Bacteria > Bacteroidota > Bacteroidia > Bacteroidales > UBA932 > JAIRLF01. The sequence goes on from JAITIA010000216.1 coordinate 6,189, forward strand.
ATTGCCCACTCATCGAATTATCGATGCGGCATCGGAGGCGGCAAAGGGCAAAACAAAAATCGGCTCGACCCTTAAAGGCATAGGACCCACCTATATGGACAAAACGGGAAGAAACGGACTGCGTGCCGGCGAAATCCTTGAACCGGACTTTACGGAACGTTACGAACTGTTGAAACAAAAACATATAGAGTATCTAAAACAGTTCAGTTTCAACTATACAATATATGAAGCCGATTTCTTTGCCGGCGTCGAAGCCCTGCGGACATACAAGTTTGTGGACAGCGAATTTGTTATCAACAAGGCTCTTGCCGACAATAAAAAAGTACTTGCCGAAGGCGCTCAAGGAACTTTACTGGATATCGATTTCGGAACATATCCATACGTAACATCCTCAAATACCGTTTGTGCCGGCGTTTGCACAGGGCTGGGAATTGCCCCCTCGAAAATAGGCGAAGTGTTTGGCATTTTCAAAGCATACTGTACCCGCGTGGGCAGCGGACCCTTCCCTACCGAACTGAACGACAGTATGGGCGAAAAACTGCGCACCACAGGACACGAATTTGGCGCTACAACCGGACGACCACGCCGCACAGGGTGGCTCGATTTGGTGGCATTGAAATATTCGGTCATGATTAATGGCGTAACTCAACTGATTATGACCAAAGCCGACGTGCTCGACTCCTTTGAAAATATCAAAATTGCCGTCAAATATGAAGTCAATGGAGTGGAAACGGAAGATTTTCCTTCCGAACTCAACAGCACTATCAAACCCGTGTACAGGGATTTTAAAGGATGGAATACTTCTATATCAAACATTTCCACTTACAGCAGGCTGCCGTCGGAACTCAAAGCATATATCGAATTTATAGAAAAAGAAATAGGCGTTCCGGTGAAAATAGTTTCAGTCGGACCAAATCGCAATGAAACAATAATCCGACAGTAGTTCGGCAGCCGGCAAAATGACAGAATTTATTGTGCATTTTTTGAACATATCCGAGTGAAAACAACCTGCAAAACCTGTAAAAACATGTAGAAACATGTAGAAAAAAGCAACTGAACATGACAGTTACAAATATCAGTAAATTAGTTTGTTTGCTGGAGCAGAGCAAAAAAAATTCAACAAAAATGCAGAAAAATTGTTTGTTACCGAAATATTTTAACTACTTTTGCGTCGAACATAAAATTCAAAAATATTATGAAAGCATTAATGTTTGGATGGGAATTTCCTCCGCATATATCGGGAGGACTGGGAACCGCCTCATACGGGCTGACCAGGGGGCTGGCAAAAGCCGGCGTCGAAATACTGTTTGTGATGCCAAAGGCTTATGGCGATGAAGATTCGAGTATCGGGCGGATTATCAATGCAAGCGACGTGTTTACCAAAACCAGTATATTCGGAAGCGAATACTGGAAAAATGTCGATTTCCTGACAATATCCTCCGGGTTGATGCCCTATCTGGGAGTCGAAGAATATGAGTCGCTTCGACAGGAAAGCATCCACCACAAATCGTTTGCCTCGCATCTTGGCACAAAATATCAGTTTACAGGCAAATACGGTGAAAATCTGATGGAAGAAGTTGTACGCTACGCAATGGTGGCGGCAACAATTGCATCGGAACAGCAGTTCGACATTATTCATGCTCACGACTGGCTGACCTATCTTGCAGGTATTGTGGCAAAACGCATTTCCGGTAAACCATTAGTTATTCACGTGCACGCCACCGAATTTGACCGCAGCGGCGAGTCGGTAAATCAAACCGTTTACGATTTGGAAAAACTTGGAATGAACGAAGCCGACGCAATTATGGCGGTGAGCAATTTGACCCGCAATATCGTGATAACCAAATATAATATTGACGAATCGAAGGTCTTTGCCGTTCACAATGCCGTCGATTTTTCGGGACACGAAACAAATGCCGTAACCCGAAAAATGAACGAAAGCATTGTTACTTTTCTCGGACGCATAACATTCCAGAAAGGTCCCGAATACTTTATCGAAGCGGCAAGCAAAGTATTGAAACGCACACAAAATGTATGTTTTGTTATGGCTGGCAGCGGCGACATGATGAACCGCATGGTGAAACGGGTAGCCAAACTCAATATGGGCGCAAAATTCCATTTCACGGGCTTCCTCAAAGGCGACGATGTAAACCGAATGTATTCATACAGCGATGTATATGTTATGCCGTCGGTATCCGAGCCCTTTGGTATTTCGCCATTAGAAGCAATGCGTTCGGGCGTTCCGGTGATTATTTCAAAGCAGTCGGGCGTGTCGGAAGTACTGAAACATGCCATAAAAATCAATTTCTGGGATGTGGACGCCCTGGCAGATTCAATCTACGCATTGCTTAACTACAAAGGCGTCAGACAAATGATAACCCGTTGCGGATACGAAGAAGTTAATTCGTTCAGTTGGAACGATACCGCAAAAATAGTAAAAGATATATACAGTAGTATCCTGTATGCCTGATAAAAATTCATTTGAAAACTGTTGTCCGGACAGGTAGTCGCCAGTCCTGTTTTCTGCGGCGTATCTGTTCCGAAAAAATGAATATTCGATTAGATAAAACCGAGCGCTCGAATTTCAAAACCGAGCGCTCGAATTATCAAAACCGAGCGCTCGAATTTCAAGTCAATAAAGTTCCGTCTCTGCGGGACTTTGGGACATAGCAGAGTTTTCTGCATAAATCAATAGCACCTCAAAAAAAGATTCAACCAAAAAAGATACACCAATTCATAATTCATAATTTATTATTACTTTTGCAGCCCAAATTATGATTGATATGGTTAGAATAAAATTTCCGGATGGGACAGTAAAAGAGTTCGATAGAGGTATTACGGGGCTCGAAATAGCACGGACTATCAGCCAGCGACTTGCCGACGAAGCGCTTGCGGCGGGCATAAACGGCAAAGTTTGCGACCTGCTGCAACCAATTAATGAAGACGCAGAATTTAAACTTTTCAAGTGGGATGACGAGGAAGGTAAACGCACTTTCTGGCACTCCTCGTCACATTTGATGGCAGAGGCGCTCGAAGCGCTTTTCCCCGGTATCAAGTTCGGTATCGGTCCGAGCATCGAGAGCGGGTTTTACTACGATGTGGACGCCGGCGACAGAATTATTACCGACGCCGATCTGAAAAAAATCGAAGATAAAATGCTGGAGTTTGCCCGCGAAAAACAGGCATTTGTGTGCCGCCACGTCAGCAAGGACGAGGCGATGAAAACATATACCCAAAAAGGCGATCAGTATAAGGTTGAACTGATTGGCGATTTGCAGGACGGCACAATTACCTTCTATACCAACGGCAATTTCACCGACCTCTGTCGCGGTCCACATTTGCCCGGCACAGAGCAAATCAAGGCAGTGAAACTGACGGCTATCGCCGGAGCATACTGGCGTGGCAACGAAAAAAACAAAATGCTGACCCGCATCTACGGCATCACCTTCCCGAAGAAAAAACTGCTCGACGAATACCTCGTCATGCTCGAAGAAGCCAAAAAACGCGACCATCGCAAAGTGGGCAAGGAACTCGAACTGTTTACCTTCTCGCAAAAAGTGGGTCAGGGACTGCCGCTCTGGTTGCCCAAAGGCACGGCTCTGCGCGAACGACTCGAAACTTTTCTCCGCAATCTCCAGAAAAAAGACGGCTATTCGCAAGTCATCACCCCGCATATCGGACAAAAAGAACTGTATGTAACATCGGGACATTATGCCAAATACGGAGCCGACTCGTTTCAGCCAATAAAAACACCGCAGGAAGGCGAAGAATTTCTGCTCAAACCGATGAACTGCCCGCACCACTGCGAAATATACCGAAGCAAACCGCACTCGTATCGCGAACTGCCTGTCCGGCTTGCCGAATTTGGCACGGTTTATCGATACGAACAGAGCGGCGAATTGCACGGACTGACCCGCGTCAGAGGATTTACTCAGGACGATGCTCATATTTTTTGCCGTCCCGATCAGTTGAAAGAAGAATTTTGCAAAGTTATTGATATCGTTCTTTATATCTTCCGGATATTGAAATTTGAGGACTATACCGCTCAGGTCTCGCTACGCGACCCCGACGACAGAGAAAAATACATCGGCTCGGACGAAAACTGGGAAAAAGCCGAAACCGCAATCATAGAAGCCGCCGCCGAAAAAGGGCTGAAAACAATTGTCGAAAAGGGCGAAGCCGCTTTCTACGGTCCCAAACTCGACTTTATGGTTAAGGACGCTATCGGACGAAAATGGCAACTCGGTACAATTCAGGTGGACTATAATTTGCCCGAACGTTTTGAACTCGAATATATCGGCTCGGACGACAAACGCCACCGTCCGGTGATGATCCACCGCGCACCCTTCGGGTCGATGGAACGCTTTGTGGCTGTTCTTATCGAACATACAGGCGGAAAATTCCCGCTCTGGCTCATCCCCGAACAGGCTGTGGTATTGCCCGTCAGCGAAAAATATAACGACTATGCCGCCAAAGTTGCCCGCACGCTCGACCGCCAGAATGTCCGCAGCACGGTGGACGACCGCAACGAAACTATCGGCAAACGTATCCGCGAAAACGAAATGAAAAAAATCCCCTATCTGCTGATTGTTGGCGAAAAGGAAGAGCAGGCGGAAACAGTTGCCGTCCGCCGTCAGGGCGAAGGCGACAAAGGTACGCTCTCAATCAACGATTTTGTTGCTATGGTGGACGCCGAAGTGAACGGGGAAATTAGTGACAGTGATTAATGCCTGCGGCGGCTGACAGGCTGAGCCGTAAAGTTCCGCAGGGACGGAACTTTATTAACCGCTGGCTTTAGACTACCTCTGTACATTCTCACCTGAAAGTCCCGCAGGGACGGCACTTTATTGACAGGGGACTTTAGCCTCCGGCAGCGATCTCCGCCACGTAGCCCAAGTCCCGCAGGGACTGCACATTAAATCAACAAATTCCATATTCCGTCCCTGCGGGACGGTGGTTACGAGGCGGGGCTTGCGTTTTCTACCAACATTCCGTCCCTGCGGGACGGTTTGTTCCGTGGCAATCTCTTGACCGGCAAACACCGTAGAGACGGGGCGCGCCCCGGCTCTACATTGCGACGCACAACGCCGCCGCAAACAATCTTCGCAGAGACGCACGCCGTGCGTCTCTACATCGCCGCAAACATTCCCCTCTTTTGGAGGGGGCAGGGGGAGGTTTACATAAATCACCCTAAAATCACCCTAAAATCACAGTTCAGACAAACGCCGCAAACACTCCCCTCTTTTGGAGGGGCAGGGGTGGTTCACATAAATCATTAAAATCACCTTATCACAGTTCAGACTTTCCCCCGCAGGCATTAATCATTAATCACTAATCATTAATCACTAAAAAGATTTTGTTTTATGAAAAAATACTTACCTTTGCGCGTTTTTAATTAGAATAAATGTATGGCTAAGTATAAAGAGTACAAAGAATTTGATTTGTCGCAAATCAATAAAAATATCTTGAATGACTGGGATAGCAGGGATATTTTCCACAAAAGTATAGAGGAAAGAGCCGATGCGCCCGCTTTTGTTTTTTACGAAGGTCCGCCCTCTGCCAATGGGATGCCCGGAATACATCATGTTATTGCTCGTTCCATTAAGGATATTTTCTGTCGATATAAAACCATGAAAGGATTTATGGTCAACAGGAAAGCCGGCTGGGATACTCACGGCTTGCCCGTCGAACTGGGCGTCGAAAAACAACTCGGAATTACCAAAGTCGATATCGGTAAAAAAATCTCCATCGAAGATTATAACGCCGCATGTCGTCAAGATGTGATGAAATACACCCGCGAATGGGAAGACCTCACCCGACGAATGGGATACTGGGTGGACATGAACAATCCTTACGTTACATGCCACAGCAAATATATCGAAACCCTCTGGTGGCTGCTCAGGCAGTTATACGATAAAGGTCTGCTTTATAAGGGTTATACCATTCAGCCGTACTCGCCCGCTGCCGGAACGGGGCTTAGCTCGCATGAACTTAATCAGCCCGGTTGCTATCGCGATGTGAAGGACAGGACTGCTGTGGCTATGTTTAAATCAGCCCAGCCCGACGCGCAGGAGAATTATCCGCATTATTTTCTTGCGTGGACAACTACCCCCTGGACTTTGCCCTCAAATACTGCCCTCTGCGTGGGCGCCGGCATTGTTTATTCTTTTGTGAAAATCCAAAATCCATATAAAACAGACGAAACCTGCGTGGTGATTTTGGCTAAGGACAGAGTGGACGCATATTTTGGCGAGAAAAAAATCGAACAGTACGAAATTATCAACGAAGTGGCGGGCGAAAAATTAGCCGGTCAAACATATCAGCAGTTAATTCCTTTTGTTTCACCGCAGGGAAAGGCGTTCAGCGTAATCTGCGGCGATTTTGTTACTACCGACGACGGTACGGGAATTGTGCACATGGCGCCCACCTTCGGCGCTGACGACGACAGGGTTGCGAAACAGAACGGAATTGTGCCCCTGCTTTTGCTCGATAAGAACGGTAAACAGACCCCGATGGTGGATTTAACCGGAAAGTTCTATAAAATTGAAGACCTGGACGGCGATTTTGTGCAATCCAGCGTAAATGTCGAACTCTATGCCAATTATGCAGGTAAATTTGTCAAAAATTCATATTGCCAGACACTCGACGAAAAGAGCCTCTCGCTCGACGATGAAATCTGTATCTGGCTCAAAGAGCGCGCCCTGCTTTTCAAAAGCGAAAAACATACCCACAACTATCCACACTGCTGGCGCACCGACAGACCAGTGCTCTACTATCCGCTCGACAGCTGGTTTGTGAAAACCACCGCCGTGCGCGACACGATGACCGAACTCAACAACACAATCAACTGGAAACCCGAAAATACCGGCACAGGAAGATTTGGGAAATGGCTCGAAAATCTTCAGGACTGGAACCTGAGTCGAAGTCGCTACTGGGGAACGCCGCTGCCGATATGGAGAACCGACGACGGCAAAGAGGAAAAATGCATCGGCTCGGTCGAAGAACTTGTGTCCGAAATAAACCGCGCCGTGAACGCCGGTTTTATGGACAGTAATCCCTTCGGACACTTTGTGCTTGGCGATTTTTCCGAAGAAAATTATAACAGTATCGACCTGCATCGACCTTATGTGGACAATATTGTGCTCGTGTCGGACTCCGGAAGGAAAATGTTCCGCCAAACCGACCTCATTGACGTATGGTTCGACAGCGGCGCAATGCCTTACGCTCAGGTACATTATCCCTTTGAAAATAAAAACCTGTTCGACGAAGGCAAAATATTTCCCGCCGACTTTATTGCCGAAGGCGTCGACCAGACCAGAGGCTGGTTTTTTACCCTCCATGCCATTGCCGCAATGGTGTTTGGCAGCGTAGCGTTCAAAAACGTAGTATCCAACGGGCTGGTACTCGACCGCAACGGCAACAAAATGTCGAAAAGGCTGGGAAATGCCATCGACCCCTTTGCCGTTATCGAGGAACATGGCTCCGACGTGCTGCGCTGGTATATGATTACCAACGCCTCGCCATGGGACAATCTGAAATTTAATCTCGACGGTATTGCCGAGGCCAAACGCAAGTTTTTCAGCACTCTTTATAACACATATTCGTTCTTTGCGCTTTATGCAAATATCGACAGTTTCGACAACAAAGCCCCGCAAGTGCCTGTTGCCGACCGCCCCGAAATTGACCGCTGGATAATCTCCCTGCTCAACACTCTGATTGATGAAGTCGATAGAAACTACGACAGTTACGAGCCTACCCGCGCCGGTCGTCTGATACAGGACTTTGTGAGCGACCATCTCAGCAACTGGTACGTCCGCCTCAACCGCAAGCGTTTCTGGGGGGGCGATAAAAATTCGACCGACAAACTTGCCGCATACCAGACGCTTTATCAATGCCTCGAAACGGTAGCGCAGCTTGCCGCTCCAATCATGCCGTTTTATGCCGACCGTCTCTTCTGCGACCTCAACGAAGTGTCGGCGAAAAACCCCTGCCAGTCGGTGCATCTGAGTCTTTTCCCCGTTTTCGACGCCGGTCTGGTAAACAAACGTCTCGAAGAAGAGATGGCTCTGGCTCAGCAACTTTCGTCAATGATTCTGGCGCTGCGACGCAAGGTAAATATCAAAGTCCGCCAACCGCTGGCAAAGATGCAGATACCCGTGCCGGACGATACTTTGCAGGAACGCCTCGAAGCAGTCAGGCAGCTTGTGTTGAACGAGGTTAATGTGAAAACTCTGGAGTTTGTGAAGGACGATGCGGGAGTTTTTGTAAAGAAAATCAAACCAAACTATAAAACACTCGGCGCAAAATACGGCAAACAGATGAAAGAACTTACCGCCGCCATCAATGCGCTCAGTCAGCAGGAAATAAGTAAACTTGAGCGGCACGGTACACACCTGTTTCTGCTGCCCTCCGGAGAGGTCGAGATTGCGCTTGCCGACGTGGAAATATCAATGCAGGATATTCCCGGTCAGCTGGTTGCCTCAGAAGGTCGGCTAACGGTGTCGCTCGATATTTCTATCACCGAAAATCTCCGCCGCGAAGGAATTGCCCGCGAACTTGTGAACCGTATTCAGAATATACGTAAGGATCTGCGCTTTGAAGTAACCGATAAAATAGACCTGACCATCGAAGCAACACCGGAAACCGAAGCCGCCATGACAGATTTTCGCGATTATATAGCAGGTCAGACCCTTTGTTGCAGTATCGAACTGGTGGCTGCCGCGCCCGCCAACGCCATAGAAGTGGAAATAGATAAATCGACGGTGAGAATTGCGGTGAAAAAGAATGACCAATGATACATTATGATTGACGATTTGTGATTTTAAACAAATATATCTGTTCAGCCGGTATTTGTGTTGATATAACAACGCAGATACCGGCTGTTTTGTTTGTTTTTGAGCAATAGAGACCGCCCAATTCTACTGCGGCGCGGACAAAACATTAGATAACGCCGGCTACAAAGGCGTTGAACATTGCAAGTCAAGTACGCAATGACCATACCATTCAATACCGGCTCGCAATCCATCGTTGGGCTACGCAATACATCATTTAAACTATAAAAATCACAGTTCGGACAACAGCCCGTAAAAAAAATTTGCATAAAAATAAAAAAAATAACTGCCGGGAACAGAGTGTTTAACGACAGGTTTGATTATTTTTTTTACAAAAAAAATGAACTTTTTTACAAAAAAAATTTGCATTTGAAAAAAAATGCTTACCTTTGCGCCCGGAATTGATAGAGAAAAGTGAGTTTTTTAGGAGGGAACATAATGTGTATGAGTTCCCATAGTAGTAATAAAAGTAGATTGATAATGTAAGAAAAAAGATTTTTTGAATTAAAAGATTTTTTGAACATGCTAAGATTAACTTCATATAATGCGCATCGTTGCGCTGTTGAAACCGGATGTATTATACATGCCGGCTCTGTTTCGGGGTATCGTTCCGATAAACAAAAATCGATGGAACACTCTCCCAACAGATTTATTGCTGTACGGAAAAGCCAAATTCGTATATCCAACGAAATATGCCCAATTTTTCCGACGGTCGAAAACTGTTTTACCCACAAAAATCAATCATACCTTATATATATAGACGATATCGCCCGTAAAAATCAATCATACCTTATAAATGAAGATATTACAGATGCAGGGAACAATATTTCCAATCGTAATAAATATTGCACTGCAACAGGAAATATTGTTTCTAACCGGAGATCTGTCTGCACTGCGCAAAATATGAATGATTCCTGTCGCAGTGCAGGCTGCACTGCGCAAAATATGAATGATTCCTGTCGCAATGCAGGCTGCACTGCGAAAAATATGAATGATTCCTGTTGCAGTGCAGGTTGCACTGCAACCTGCATGAATGATTCCTGTTGCAGTGCAGGCGGTACTGCGATTTGCGTCAATTGTTGTAAATGGCTGCACAACAGTCAAAAGACTTGCGGGAATGATATTGCAGGGTCGAATTACGGTTTTGCAATGAACAGGAATAGCGCCGGACGGCTGTTCGATGGTTTTTGGGAAAACAACAGTCGGACGGGAAGGAAATTTTATAAATCATGTATAAAAATTAAATAATTAAAATATAAACAATTAAAATCTTATTAAAAATATGGATAAGAAAGTATTTAGTAAGGCTGAATTAGGGCGTTTTCAAAACGCTGAACACAGCGAATTTCACAGATTAAGTTTGGCGATATGTATGAAATATGCGTCAAAGATTAGCGCGCCTCCGCTGATAGACCGGTACAGCGCAGCGGTAACACAGGAGATTGCAGTATTTAAGGCAATCCGCCGCAGCGAATATACCGAGAAGAAACTTGAGGTGGACGCCAAGCGCGACGCCGCATATATCGGACTGATTAGTTCGGTGCGCGTCAATCGTAAGAGTTTCGACCAGGGTGTGCGCGATGCTGCCGACCACGTCTATGTGCTCCTCGACAGTTATGGAGCGGTAACCCGTATGGGCTATGATGCCGAGACTGCGGCTATCGACAGTATTGTGTCCCGACTGCAAGGCGAGGCGTATGCACACTCGGTGTCAATGCTCGGAGTAAGTGCTTGGGTTAGTAAGTTGAATGAACTTAATGCCGAATTTAAAATTCTGGTCGATGAAAGGGCGCAGGAAGAAGCTGCTATCCCTAACATCAAGCAAAAAGACGCCCGTCTCGAAACCGATATTTCGTTGAAACATATAATCGAACGGGTGGAAGCACGAATTACGCTTGGCGAGCTGACGGACTATGAGAACTTTGCCGGCGAATATAATGTTCTGGTAAAGCATTATAATACTCTGGTTCACGAACATTATGGCCGCACTCATATCCGCACGGATATTGCTCCGGCAATTATTACGCCCGTCGGGGAACAGAAATATACTGGCAAACCAGTCTTTGTTATCCCCGAAGTGCGTCTGAAAACACTCGCCGAAGATGGTACAGATGTCTTTATCGAACTGGTCTTTAGCGTCGATTTTACCGTAGCCTACAAAAACAATATCAGCCGTGGCACAGCAACGCTGACCATCAACGGTATCGGTAAATATAAAGGCGAACTCACAACAACCTTTAATATCGGTAATTAGTGGTTAGCGGTTAGTGATTAGTGATTAGTGGTTAGTGTTTCACGATTAATGATAAATTGGTGGTTGAAAGCAAAAAACTCTGTGTGCCTCTGTGAAAATATCTCTGTGTACCTCTGTGAAATTACATTACACGGAGTTGCACGGAGTATCACAGAGAAACACGGAGCAAAAACTACGTAAACAGAATTAAATTTGTATAAACTAAATAAAAAAAAGAAAGATGAAAAAAGTATTTACAATGTTATTGTTAATGGCAGCAGGGACGCTGTGCGTTCAGGCTCAAATTCAAACTCAGGTACAGTCGCCAACCTCAGGTTCGACGTCAGCACAGGAGTTTCGACGGTTGCATCTGGGATTTGATCTCGGAAGCAATATTGTTGGTGGAGAGAGTTTCTTTCATTTCGATTTCGAACTGGGTTATTATCTCAACCAAAAAAACATGCTGACGCTGGAACTTGGCGGCGGCTCTCTTACCGGCGAACAGATCGGGACGTTCGGTTATACTGTCGGAGCAACGGAATATACTGACGGGAAGATTTATTATGGCTACCGGACGTTCAACCCGACGCTCTCGTGGAGTTATTTCCTGAACGCGCCGGAAAAGAAATGGCGCTGGTATGTGGGTCCAAGTATCGGACTGTTGAAAATTACCGGAGACCTCAATTATAAATGGGGACAGTCGGTAACTATCGATAATCTTCCCAAGATAGACCCTGTCAGTTCGTCGGCAGGAGTATTAAGCGCACACGTCGGTTTAAACTGGAACTTTGCACGCCGCTGGTTTGCCAATCTCGAATACCGGATTGGAGCGCACACAGGTATAACCCTGGATTCCCACCAGTTTACCCTCGGTCGACACACTGTAACAGTTTCGGAAACAAGTTTCGACGCATTGACACATAAAATCACCGTCGGCGTCGGCTGGAGATTTGGGTCGATATACTGACCGTTAGTGATTAGTGGTTAGTGATTAGTGATAAATTAGTGATTGCAAACAAAAAACTCTGTGCGCCTCTGTGAAAATATCTCTGTGTGCCTCTGTGAAATAAAATTACACGGAGTTGCACGGAGTATCACAGAGAAACACGGAGCAAACCCGGCGGATAAATTATAAACAGTTAGAAATTATTATTTAAAATTATTGTATAAATTAAAAAAGTTAAGTTATTATGAGAAAATTTTTATTAGTTACAATCCTCTTTGGAGCAGGATTAGTATGCGCTCAGGCGCAGGATGTTATTATTAAGGCTAACGGCGACCGCGTTATGGCGAAAGTTGCCGAAATTGGCGATGATGTTGTTAAGTATAAGGACTATAACAATCAAAATGGTCCTACTTACACAATAAAAACTACCGACTTTGAGAAAATCACTCTGGAAAGCGGTGATGTAATCAAAGGACAAGGTTCGGTACCAAAAGTTGTGTCTGTTACTTCGGGAAGCAGCACAGTAAGTACAGGAAAAAAGGTAAATCCTGACGGCTACCGTAATGGTTTTATCAGTGCAACAATCGGGCTGTCGCAGTTTTCCAAAAACTACAATGATGTTAGCTCCGGTTATGAGCCTGAAATTATGTTCAGCTATCTTTTTAGCAGGATAGTTGGCATTGCCGCAGGCGGCTGGCTTAATTCTTTCTCGGTGGATGATGTCGATGGCAGCATCGGCACTTATGGTTTCTATGTGGGACCCGTATTTTCCATTCCCACTTCTGCACAGCGAATAGTTGATATAGATATCATTCCTATTTTGGGTGCAGCGCATTTGAGAGCTTCCGGCGATATTTCAGTTACCTATAAAAAGTTTCACTTTATGGCAGGATTAGCTGTTCAGGCACGCTGGAATTTCAATGAACAATGGGCAGCTATTATGCGTACCGGCTATCGCGGCATAGGCGAAATGCCCGAAGGAGGTAACGACGTCTCGTCAAGTTCCTTTTCCATAGGTATAGCAATGCGTTTCTAAAAGTTTTTATTTTGTGGCGGCGCGGGACGTTCCGTATGGATGTCCCGCCAACCGCCTTTATCAAAAAGCAGATTATTATGAAAAAAAAACTATTATTACTGTTAGTCGTATCGATTGCAGGACTGTTGCGGCTCGATGCGCAGGACACTATATATACTGTTGATGGAATGATTGTTTCCACACAGGCAGAGTTGGACAGCGACGAACAGAAAGTACGCTACAAACAACTCAACAACCCGTCGGGTCCGGCTTATATAAAGTCGTTGCGCGACGTTATCAAAATCCACTACGCATCGGGCGACAGAGATTTTATTGAAATCCGCGACGGCGAGATCAAAATTCGACATATAGCCGGCGCCAAACCCAAATCCACCACCCAAACTCAGCCGCAAACATCGCCGCCAGCTGCAGCAAACAAAGAGGAAGCCTCGCTTGCAAGCCAGTATGCGGCTACGGCTCAGAGTAATGGAACATTAACACTGTTGAAACTCGATTTGCCCGACAGTATTATCTTTACCATGGCGGAAGGCAAGGAGGTGGAGAAAGTTTTTGTTGAACTTCTGACGGATGACAGGAGTTTTGACGCCGATGTGTTTATAAGAGGCATATTTCATGTAAAAACATCGGCAAACAATGGAGTTATCTATTCATATACAGATCAAACAATGCTTATCGGCAAAAACTTCAAACTCCCTCACGGAGTGCAGCCAAAAGGAATCAGATTTTCTGTTGAAGGGAATAAAATGTACTATAATACTGTACTCAAAAAATGGGAGCCGACAGGCGCTACCGGTCTGTCGCCACTTGCCACCGGACAGAAACCGGCCACCGAGCCACAGGCGCAGCAAACGCAGACGCCGGAACAGAATATCGCCGCCGGCAACGGAAACGATTATGCCACAGTATATATCTATCGCCCCAAGAAAATGGCAGGTATGGCAATAAGTTACGACCTGAATATGAAAGATGAAACGGTTTTTCGCGTCAAAAACAACAGCTGTGTAACGCTAAAGCTTACGCAGGCTGGCACATACAACTTATGGGCTAAAACGGAGTCGAAAACCGAACTCCCGCTCAACGTCGAGATGGGAAAAACATACTATATCCGCTGCGGACTGTCGATGGGCGTTGCCGTTGGTCGTCCCAAACTCGAAATCATGGACGCCGAGACCGGAAAAAAAGAGTTCGACAAGGTAGATAATAAGTGATTAGTGGTTAGTGATTAGTGATTAGTGATTAGTGATTAGTGATTAGTGATTAGTGGTTAGTGATTTTAGCACCAGATAACGCAGATTAGAAGGATTTGCGCAGATTGTTAATAAATACAGATCTGCGGTAATCTGTTAAATCTGCGTCATCCGGTGCTTTTGGCTCAGCCTGTCCACCGCCGCAGGCACTAACCACTAATCACTGATCACTAACCACTATTCCCGTCCGTGGCAATGTTTATATTTCTTGCCGCTGCCGCAGGGACAGAGGTCGTTACGACCGGGTTTTTTATCTACTTTTATCGGCTCTGCATTGCGTGGCTCGTCGCCGCCGCCGGAGGCAACCAAATCGTCGCGACGCATTTGCATTTTGCTCATATCGGTGCGTTTAGCCGGTTCGCTGCGCTGTGCTTCCCGCTGGTCGAAAACCGGTATGCGTGCTTTGAGCAGCATTTCCAGTATATCGTGAGTAATTTTGTCGAGCATGTTTTTAAACAGATTGTACGACTCGAACTTGTAAATCAGCAGCGGGTCTTTCTGTTCAAAAGTTGCATTTTGCACCGACTGTTTCAGGTCGTCCATTTCGCGCAGATGTTCTTTCCAGTGTTCGTCGATTGTTATCAGCATCACTGTTTTGCTGAAATTTTTGCACACGGATTTTCCCTGACTGTCGTACGCTTCTTTCAAATTGGTGGACACGTTCAACACTTTATGTCCGTCGCTTACCGGCACCGAAATATCATCGGACGCCATGAGCCTGTTATTTTCATACAGATTTTTGATAGCCGGATAAACACTGGTTGACAGCATGTTCATACGTCGCTCGTAGGCTTCGATGACCCGTGAGGAAAGGCGGTCGGCAATATCCTGCCGGCTAACGTCTCCATATTCTTCTTCCGTAAATGGAGGTTCGATATGGAGATTGGTAATTACTTCCTTGTTAAACGATTCCATGTCGATACCGTGCAATTGTTCCGCCATAGAGTCGCAATAATCAAAAATCATATTAAAAATATCGACATCAACACGTTCGCCGTGCAGAGCGTGATTGCGTCGCGAATAAATCACTTTGCGCTGGGCGTTCATAACGTCATCGTATTCAAGCAATCGTTTACGTATTCCGAAGTTATTTTCTTCCACTTTGCGTTGTGCCCGTTCAATCTGGCGGGAAATCATGGAATTTTGAATCACTTCATCCTCTTTTATTCCAAGCGTATCCATTATACGGGCGATACGTTCCGAGCCGAACAGCCTCATCAGTTTATCTTCGAGCGAAACGTAGAACTGCGAGGTACCCGGGTCTCCCTGACGCCCAGCCCGTCCGCGCAGCTGTCTGTCCACGCGGCGCGATTCGTGGCGTTCGGTACCAATAATTGCCAGACCGCCGGCTTCCTTAACTCCCTGACCGAGTTTGATGTCCGTACCGCGTCCCGCCATATTGGTGGCTATGGTTACCGTGCCTGCTATACCGGCTTCGGCAACGATGTCTGCCTCGCGCTGATGCTGTTTTGCGTTCAGCACATTGTGCTTTACACCGCGCATTTTCAACATTTTGCTGAGCAGTTCGGATATTTCGACCGAGGTTGTTCCGACAAGTACGGGGCGTTTGTCGTTTTTGCTCAGTTTTTCTATTTCAACCACCACTGCCTTGTATTTTTCTTTGACCGTTTTATAGAGCAGGTCGGAATAGTCGTTACGCTTTATAGGCTTGTTAGTTGGGATAACAATAACGTCGAGATAATAGATTTTCCAAAATTCGCCGGCTTCTGTTTCGGCAGTACCCGTCATTCCCGCAAGTTTATGATACATACGGAAATAGTTTTGCAGCGTGATGGTTGCAAAGGTTTGTGTGGCTGCTTCGATTTTCACGTTTTCCTTTGCTTCGATTGCCTGATGCAGCCCGTCGGAATAGCGGCGTCCTTCGAGGATACGACCAGTCTGTTCATCAACGATTTTCACCTTGTTGTCCATCACCACATAGTCGATTTCTATTTCAAACATTGTGTATGCTTTCAACAGTTGATGGATGGTGTGCAAACGTTCCGACTTAACGGCATAATCGCCAAGCAAATCGTCCTTTGCCACCTGTTTTTCTTCGTCCGAAAGATTACTTTTTTCGATTCTTGCTATTTCGCTGCCAATATCGGGCATCACAAAGAAAGAGCTGTCGTTCACAAGTTTGGATATGTATTCTATTCCCTTGTCGGTCAGTTCGACGGAGTTTTGTTTTTCGTCGATAACAAAATACAAATCGTCGGTTACCTTGAACATATCGCGGCTGTTGTCCTGCATGTAGAGATTTTCGGTTTTCTGCATCAGCGATTTGTTGCCCTGTTCGCTGAGGAACTTGATGATAGGCTTGTATTTAGGCAAACCTTTGTGTGCGCGATAAAGGAAGAGCGCTCCTGCGTCCTTACCTTCGGCGATATATTTTTTTGCATCGGTAAGCAACTGTGTAACAAGGTTTCTTTGGACGGAATAGAGTTTATCAACAAAAGGTTTGTATTCGTTGAACATCTGGTCGTCGCCGCGCGGCACGGGACCGGCAATGATGAGCGGAGTACGGGCGTCGTCAATCAGCACCGAATCGACCTCATCAACAATGGCATAGTGATGTTTGCGCTGCACAAGTTCATGGGGCGAGAACACCATATTGTCGCGAAGGTAATCGAACCCAAATTCGTTGTTCGTTCCAAAGGTAATATCGGAGGCATAAGCCTTGCGCCGGGCGGGCGAATGCGGCTCGTGCTTGTCGATACAGTCCACCGATAAGCCGTGAAATTCGTATATCGGTCCCATCCATTCGGAGTCGCGCTGCGAGAGATAGTTATTGACCGTAACTACGTGTACGCCTTTGCCTGTCAGAGCATTGAGAAAGACTGGAAGGGTTGCCACAAGTGTTTTTCCTTCGCCGGTGCTCATTTCGGCAATTGCGCCAACAAGTTTTTTTCCGTCGGGGGTATTTTCGTATTGCAGTTTGGGCGAATTGAGGACTATTCCGCCGGCAAGCTGAACGTCGTAATGAACCATATCCCAAGTGATAAGGTTGCCGCCCGCCAGCCATTTGTTTGCCCACACAGCCTTGTTGCCATCGATAGTTACATTGGCTTTTCGGGTAGCAATTTCACGGTCGAAATCGGTTGCTGTAACCACAATTTCAGCGTTTTCCTTAAACCGTTGAGCGGTATTTTTCACAATAGCAAAGGCACGCGGCAGTATTTCCTGCAAAATTTCTTCCATTTTGTGGTCAAGTTCGTCGGTAAGAGTATCGATTTTTGATGCAATACGCTCTTTTTCCCTGACGTCGATTTCCGTGTCTTCGATTTGAGCCTTCAATTCGGCAATTTCTGCCTCATTATCGGCGCAATAGTCGGCAATTTCCTGTTTCAAATTCAGCGACGCCTGTCTCAGTTCATCGTTGCTGAGCGCCGCAATTTCGGGATAGATTTCGTTGATTTGCGCCACTCTCGGCATTATCAGTTTCAAATCTTTTTCCGATTTTGTTCCAAATATTTTCGCTAAAATAGAGTTAATAAAATTCATAAAAAATCATTTAATCACAGCGCGCAAAAGTACTATATTTATATGAATACAAAGAACATTAAATGCATTTTTATTCTTTTCATTATCTAATATTCATAATATCACTATTTTAAAAATGCACATAATTTTACATTTCTGCCATAAAATCCTCCTGCAAAGCCATAAATCCGACGAAAATTTTCGGATTTCAGGAATTATTTTTGGTTTTTGATGCTTTGTACTCATCCGCATGTGCTGTCCGATTTCCAACAAATTGATATGCTCCACCTGTTTGTATTTACCTTTAAAGCAATTTTTTTTAATCGATTATGCCCTGTAATCTAATTAATTAAGTCGCCGTTATTTTTTTATTTTGTGTGTTAAGATAAAAATTCATACTTTTGCACCCGTGTTTATAACAATTTTAATACGTTTTTGTATATGAAAAGAATAGTGTCTATTATTGCAGGAACAGTTGCCGGAATCGTTTTGATTTCCGCCTTTCTTGCCGGATGTTCTACTAAAACCAGAGTATCGTTCGGACTTATCGACGAATCGGGCGGCGGCGCCATCGATACTCGCGAAGAAGCACAGGTTAAATACATCGACAACAGTTTGCTTGGTCGATGGTCGTTCGACGACGCCGATTTGGGACGAAATTCCGCCAACGGAAAGTTGAACGCCAAATTCAACAAAAAACCCGCAACCCTTGCCGGCGTTGTCGGTAAAGCCATCGAACTCAATCCCGCAAAAAAAACGGTGATAGAAGTGGCGCCCGAAATTTTGCCCGAAAACGGAATACGCGAACTGACCTTTTCGGCATGGATTGCGCCCGTGTCGATTGCCGGCAATGCGTCGATTATCTGCAAGGATTATCTCACGAGAACGATGCAGATGGAATCCAATCGCATGTCGCTGACTTTGCGCGATAGCCGTTACCTTTCCTTAGGCATCAATTGCGGAGGAAACTACGTGGAATGCGACGCTCCGGTTTTGGCGGCGGAACTGTGCGACGGTCGCTGGCACTTGGTTGGCGGCACATTCGACGGTAAACAGATGCGCGTTTATCTCGACGGACGCGAAATAGCCTCGTTAGAACGTCAGGTCGGCATCCGTACATCATGCGACTTTGCCATACAGAATCATGAATATGTTCCCGTGTCGGGCGCTCCGCTCTATATCGGCTCAACCGACGGCAAATCGGACTTTTTTAACGGACGTATCGACGAGGTGTCGTTCTATTCAAAAGCACTCGACGCTCAGCATTTTGCTTCGCTGTATGCGGACGCAAAACAGCCGGCGTCCGAAACCGTCAAACGCGCCCGCAACAAGGCTATAGCCATTTACGCAAAGGCAGAATCGTTTATCGCAACGCTCGACAAAATAGACCGGCGTATTAAAACCGACGACGTCAAACTCGACGAATTGTGCGTCGTAGAACTTGAGCGTCTGCTGCAAAACGATTTTCCCGACGAAACAAACAAATATATACATCGATGGAATAAAAATCCGATAGAAAATATCACTCTCGACAACCAGCAGCGAGACGCGCTTGCCAACCGTCTTGCTGAGGACGCATTTGAGTATTTGCCGCTTATCCCCATGCAGTGGAGCGTGCTTTCAACAGCCGACCGCACAAAATGGGAACGGGTGAAATGGCTGAAATCGCATTTTTCCAACAGCGGCGACACGCTTGTTATCGATAAAAACAAACTAATGTCCGCAACTCTGCTCTACGAAATGGAAGCCCTTGTGGACGAGCGCCCGCGACATTCCGAGGCGGTGGCGCCCCGCGTTAAACCCGAAACGCCAGAGACAAGGGATCTCACCGCCGCCGAAGCCCAACGGGTGATTGAAAACGACTGGCTTTTCCAGTGCGACAATCATCCCGACGTCGCCCGTTCGACGCTCGAAATAGGCAGAGCGCGGAAACTGCTGGCGCGGCTGGCGCTCAACGCCAATACATCGAAAGCATTCAGCAGCCAGCTCGACGAACTGGCAACGAAAGCGGCGACGCAAAATCTGCAAACAGTCGATACCGCTCTCTATTTTGCTGTGCGCAAGGTTAAACGCGATATAATGTTCAGCAACCCGGCAGTCGATTTCGACGCCGTGATGTATATCGACAATCCCTATCCAAGCGGCTCGGAATGGAATCACGAAACCCGCCACCGGCTTGGTTACATGGGCGTTGTGGGCGGCAGGCTGATTGTTCAGAAAGGTCTGCATCCGGGAGGAAAAATGACGCAGGTCATGCCGCAGGAACCTCTGCACGGGCATTTCTGGCGTCCCGACCTCTCGTTCGACGGCAAACGGATACTGTTCTCGTTTAAACCTCATAACGAAAAAAATTTCCATATCTACGAAACCGATATCGACGGAAAAAATCTGCGCCAGCTGAGCGCCGGTATTTTCGACGATTTAGACCCGATTTATCTTCCCGACGGAAAAAATATAATGTTTCTCACCACGCGCGGACATATTTACGTGCGCTGTATGCCGCCAACAAACGCATTTGTTATGGCGCGTATGCCGCTCGATACTAAACCGGGCGACAAAAATCTCTATCTCCTTTCGCGCAGCGGCGAACCCGAATATGCGCCTTCGGTGCTCGACGACGGGCGCGTGGTTTATACCCGCTGGGAATATACCGACAAACCGCTCTGGCGTGCTCAAAGTCTGTGGACAATGCAGCAGAACGGAACTATGGTTCAGACGCTCTGGGGTAATCAGTCGGTCTGGCCCGACCTGCTGAAGGACGCCCGTCAAATACCCAACAGCAACCGCATAATGTTCACCGGCAGCGCTCATCATAACTGGTTTTCGGGCAGTGTAGCCATTATCGACCCCTCGAAAGGCTTCAATTTCCCCAACGGTTTGACCAAAGTAACGCAGGATTTGGAATATCCCGAATCGGGCAACGGCGCCGTTGACCCCGTCGAAAGCAATGATTATTATGTTGCCGGACAGTATAATGCCTATTATTCGCCATATCCGCTCGGCGAAAAAGATTTTATTGTATCGGCAAACAATGGCGGCGGACGGTCGTGGACACATCGTCAGGGTAAGTTTGTGCTTCTGTTGATGGATACCGACGGCAACCGCGAAATCATTAACGAAGGCGCTCATCATATTCTCCACGCCATGCCCGTACGCAAACGCAAAACTCCTCCCGTCCGTCCCGACCTTGTGGAATGGCCCTCTTACGAAGAACGCGACAATCCCAAACCGGGTATCATCTACAGTAACAATGTATATGACGGCGCACCCGAAGAACTGAAAGGCAAAGCAAAATACCTTCGTATCTGGTCTATCGACCACAAAACCTATACATACTGGTACAAGCGCAACCTGATTTCCACCGGACCGGAAATATCGGCTGTTCAGTCGGAAGGCATCAAAAAGATAATCGGTACCGTTCCGATAGAAGCCGACGGCAGCGTGAATTTTGTGGCGCCCAGCGGTATCGCGTTGCACTTTCAACTGCTCGACGAAAACCAGCGCGCCCTGCAAACCATGCGCAGTTTCACCGGAGTGCAGCCCGCCGAAAATCGCGGCTGTCTGGGCTGCCACGAATCGCATTCGCGCACGCAGACCATAGCCGGCATGGGCAGCGCTCTGAAACACAAACCGGCAGAGATTACTCCGGTAAAATGGAAGGATATTTCGGTGAGTTTCGAGCGATATGTGCAACCCGTACTCGACAATAACTGTGCGAAATGTCATTCCGACCCAAAGCAATCGGGATATGCTAAATTCAATTCCAAATCGCGAAACGGATTTATCGGCTTCAAAGAACCGTATATGACGCTGCTTGGCTGGCCTACATGGGGAACAGCCTACCGAGACCGTCCGAACAAGGGCGGAGGTTTTGGTTTTGCCGATATTATTATGGTTGAAGCGTTTAATACTAATGATCCTGTTGCTTACTCCACTCCTCCTCCGATGACTAAGATGTCGTACAAAAGCCGGCTGGTGGACTTGATGTCGAGCGGCAAGCATCACGGCGTAAAGGTCGATGACGAAAGTCTGCTCCGCGTAATCCACTGGGTCGATGCAATGGGTCCGTACTACGGTTTCGAGGAGTTGCAGAGAATGGAAGACCCGCTGTTTCATGGAAAAGACTGGCTGTCGCAGCGTCCGCGTGTGAAAACAGCGCCAATAGTGCCGCGCCCCGGTCCGCTCGACCCCTTCTTTACCGACGAAGCATACGCGGCGCCCGACCAGACAAGACGAAACAATTTGCCCGAATGCGTGAAACAGTGATTAACGATTAGTGGTTAGTGATTAACGATTAGTGATTAACGATATATTATAATGAAGAAATATTTGTGTACCGCCGTAATTGCGGGAATAACCGCAGCATTTTGCGGACATAAAAACGCGGAATCGCCACGCTATCTGTCGCCCGGCGCAATAGCCATCGACCAAAAACAGAACATTGTTTATACGGCGCTGACCACAGGTCGGGCAGTGGCAATTTCGTATGTCAAAAGCAACGCTACTGTGGGCGAAATCAAACTGAAACACAATCCCAGCGAACTCGTCGTTTCGCCTGACGCATCGACGCTCTACGTAAGTTGCGGCGAGGCGGACGGAACGGTCGAAGTGATTGATTTGCAAAAAAGAAAAGTAAAAGCGTCGATAAAAGTAGGGCACACGCCGCAGGGGCTGGCTCTGACGGGCGACGGTGGCACAATGTATGTTGCAAACCGTTTCAACAACGATGTTTCGGTGGTCGATTTGAAGGACAAGCGCGAAACGGCGCGTATCCCCGTTGTCCGCGAGCCGCGTGCGTTGGCGCTTACACCCGACGGACGAACGCTGGCAGTGGCAAATTTTCTCCCCGACCAACCCTCTAACGGCTCGGTGGTGGCGGCTCAAATATCGCTCGTCGACGCTGGAAGTAATACGCTGAGCAAAAATATACTGCTGAGCAACGGCACACAGTCGCTTGCCGGACTTGCCTGCTCCGACGACGGTAAATTTCTCTACGCCGTGCATCTGCTTTCGCAGTATAATTCGCCAATTACGCAAATCGAACGTGGCTGGGTCAATACCGCCGCACTGAGCATAATAGATATGCAAAACAACGCGCTTTACGCCTCTCTTCTGCTCGACGATACCGATCGCGGCGCCGCCAACCCGTCGGGAATTTGCATCGACGGTAACCGTATTTTTATTTCCCTTGCGGGGACGCACGAGTTGATGACTATCGACCGCGACGGTATGCACCGCGCTGTTGAAAAGTTTTTTGCCGATGGCAACAGCAAAGATAACCTGCTTGTTTCGACGTCGTTTCTTGTGCCGTTCAAAACGCGGACAGCGTTGCAGGGACGTTGCCCCAAAGCCGTTGCCTGCGTCGCCGGACAACCAATTGTGTGCAGCCGTTTTTCGACCTTTCTCGAAAAAGTAACAGCCGCCTCAATAGAAATAATCCCGCTTGGCAACGAGCCGGAAGCAGACGCGGTGCGCCGTGGCGAGCTTGCTTTCAACGACGCATCGATATGTTTCCAGCAATGGCAAAGCTGCGCCTCCTGTCATCCCGACGGACGTATCGACGGGCTGAACTGGGACCAGATGAACGACGGCTTTGGCAATCCGAAAAATACCAAAAGCCTGCTCTATTCGCACGTAACGCCGCCCTGCATGATAACGGGTATCCGCGAAAGCGCCGAACTTGCCGTGCGCAAGGGCATTATCCACACTCTCCACAGCCTGCCGGAAGAGCCGCTCTCCTCCGATATGGACGCATATCTGAAAGCGATGCAGCCCGTAGAAAGTCCGTTTATGGCGGAATATCGCCGCAAAGACCCGCAGCAAAAGGGAAAAGCGCTCTTTGAAAAGGCAAAATGCAGCGCCTGTCATAACGGTAACTATCTGACCGATATGAAACAGTATAACGTGGGTACGGGCGCCGACGACGAGCAAAACCTCGCCTTCGACACACCCTCCCTCCGCGAAATGTGGCGCACCGCTCCTTATCTCTACAACGGCAAAGCCGCAACAATAAAGGACGTGCTGACAACTTTCAACAGGGATAATAAACACGGCGTTACCCGCGACCTCAGCAACGAAGAGATGGAAATGCTGATACTCTATCTGAAAACGTTGTGATTTTGGTCAGATGTCAGATGTCAGTGCTCAGTGTTGGCAATTAATTCCGTTGAGGGCTGCGCCATCATTCGTAATATGAATATCGTACATGATACCTAAATTGATTTATTTTATTTCCTTCGTGGTTCTTCGTGTAACAAAAAAATATTATTACACGAAGTTTCACGAAAGAAGGCACGAAGAAACACGAAGGTCTTTTACATATTTTTCGTAATTCTTTTAGGTAAACAATACGATATTCAAAATTCGTAATTCGTGTTTGTCCGAAAACTCGAAAAAGATGGCATATCTGCAAAGTCCCGCAGGGACTGCACTTTATTAACCGGTGGCTTTAGCCTCCGGCAGCGACCCCGCCACGGCTGTTGGGACAAGGTTCTACCTTGTCCACTCTATCTACGCAGGCTGTGCCTGCACTTGCATTTTTGTTGGCAGGCGCAGCCTGCCAAGATAAACCGGACGAGGCA
>JAITIA010000231.1 GCA_031279695.1 Prevotellaceae bacterium
ACTTCGCAGTCGGAGCCTGTCAGAAACTCGTATTTTCCGGCAAGGCTGGCGCGCAGTTCGCGGTGATTGTATATTTCGCCATTGACCGAGAGTATCAGTTTACCGTCCTTACTTTTAAGCGGTTGTCCTCCCGATTCGGGGTCAACAATAGCCAGCCTTTCGTGAGCCACAATAGCGCAGCCTCCGCAATAAATGCCCGACCAGTCGGGTCCGCGATGACGAACCTTTTTCGTCATTTTTAATATTTTGCCTCTATACTGTTCAGGGCATGAGGCTATTCCAAACATTCCTACTATTCCACACATCGTGTAATAAATTTAAAAAAAAGTCCGCAAAGATAGATATTTTTTTTGTATCCCAAGCAATTAAAATGAAATGTCCTGATTGTTAGATGTTTTATTCGCGGCTTAAAGTCAAAATATGGTGATAAAAGATTGAAAAAACAGGGTTAAATCTTTGTTTGAGGCGTTATATTTTGGGGGACAAATTATCGCTTTGGAGTGAAATGGGAGCAAATTGTCGCTTTGAGACAGAGCAAATTGCTGCTACAAAACCCTTATTGTCCCAAGCGCCCTCTTATGAAAATAAGGGCTTTATCTATGAATTTTATCAATAGCGCCACGTAAATTTTTGCAACCGTTTTTCAAAAAAAATCGTATATTTCAAAAAAATGATATACTTTTGCGCCCTGAATTTTGTACGATTATGATAAAAACTGCAATCTGTTCATACGGATACTCAACAAAAGTATTTCATGCGCCATACATTGCGTCATTGCCTGAATACTTTAAACTTACGGCATTTGTCGAGCGCAATCGCAGAAATTCGGCAGAGCAGTACCCCGACGCCCGCGTCTATCGCTCGTGCGAAGAATTATTTGCAAGCGACGACGCCGATTTGATTATTGTAAACACGCCAAGTCCAACGCATTTCAACTATGCACGCGCCGCTCTCGAAGCCGGCAAACATGTAGTTATCGACAAGCCGTTTGCCGCAACCGTTGCCGAGGCGGAAATTCTGATAGAAATGGCGGCAAAAAAAAATCTTGTGCTGACGGTTTTTCATAATCGACGGTGGGAAGGCGAACTGATTGCACTCAAAAACATTGTCGGGCAAGGGCTGCTGGGCAAACTTATCGACGGCGAATTTCGTTTTGAACGATACAAAACCGAGCCCAACCCCAAAGCCCACAAAGAAGAGCCGCTTGCGGGTAACGGGCTTATGTATGAACTCTGTACGCATCTTATTGACCAGGCGCTGTTTCTCTTCGGAATGCCCGAAGCCGTGTTTGCCGACATCCGCAGGCAGCGACCGTTCTCAAAAATCGACGATTACTGTTCGCTCACACTCTATTATCCCGACAAATTTCAACTGCTGATAAAAAGTTCGCTGCTGGTTGCCGCCGCCGGACCCTCGTATGTACTTAACGGTCACGCCGGTTCCTTTGTGAAATTCAGAGCAAACGTTCAGGAGGAACGGCTGGCGGCAGGCTTGTCGCCGCTCGCCTCGGGGTTTAGCGCAGAAGACGCAGGCACGGCAGCTGATCTCGTTATTGTTCAGCCCGATGGCAGCCTGATAACAACCAAATATCCATCACCAGAAATTTCATATACCGGATTTTATCAACAACTTGGCGAAGCATTTGCCGGCAAAGCCAGTATCCCTGTCGAACCGGCGGACGCCCTTGCAGGACTGCGAATTATCGAAGCCGCATACCAAAGCGTCGAAACTCGCAAAACAATATTTTTTTAATTCCCGATTATCTTCCCGAATACCGAATGAACAACAAATTTATCAATAAATTCAACGCCGCCGAGTGGGCAAGTTTTGCCTACGGTCTCGTTACCGCCTGCTACATACTGATTTTCTACAAACAAATCAACAATCCCGCCGGTCTGCTGTTCCACCGAGCCGTATTTTTCACAATTCTTATTTTGATGATATTTATTTCCGAACGATTGCCGTTGACCGCGTTTCGCCTCATCCGCTATCTCTTCCCTTTTGCACTGATTTCCTACTGGTATCCAGAAACATACTGGCTCAACAACGAGGTCATCATCCCCAATCTTGACAAATTTTTCGACAATCTCGACCGCGTTCTCTTCGGCTGCTCGCCGGCAATGGCATTTTCGCGATTATTGCCCTCAGCCGCCGTCTCCGAAATCATGTATTTCGGATATTTTTCCTACTTTCTCATATTTCTTATCCTCCTTTTACTGACATTTTTCAAACGTCAGGCAGCCTCCGGCAAAATAATGTTTTTGCTCCTCTGTTCGTTCTTTATTTTTTATATGATATTCATATTCATACCCGTTGCCGGTCCACAATTCTACTATTCGCCCGCCGACAGCGAAGTGCCTGCGGGATATTTTTTCAGCGCCCTGATGCGCGGCATCCAGCAAACGGGCGAACAGCCAACCGGCGCATTTCCCAGCTCGCATGTCGGGATGACACTCATCGCCGTATGGCTTGTGTTCAAACACTTTCGACGCCTGTTCTGTTTTGTCCTTCCGGTCGCCATAATACTCATTGCATCAACAGTATATATCAAAGCGCATTATCTGATTGACGTTATTGCCGCCTTTGTTGTTTCTCCGATGATATACTGCGCCAGCAAACATTTGTACCGATTTTTAGGGGATACGAAATGAATAGTGACCGTCCATAAAGTCGAAACACATATACAATATGTATAAAAAGCGTTTTGCAGAGGGCTGTGCCATTCGCATGGCGGCTGCGGTTTTTGCATCTCGCAGAGATGCATCGCTCGGTAGAAACGCATCACACACACGCATTTGCATCCCGCAGGGATGCATCCTTACAGGATGCAAAATATTCTTTGGCAACCGTTTCTACCGAGCGATGCAATCCTGCGGATTGCTCGATTGCTCAGCCCTTCATGTTACA
>JAITIA010000253.1 GCA_031279695.1 Prevotellaceae bacterium
GCCTTGTCGATTGCGAACAGGCGTACCGTCAGGCAGACATCGTAGTATGGCTGGTACGACACAGAGAATTTTTGTCCTTGTCGAAACAAAACAACAAAATTGAACTGGATTTTTGCGGAATGAGGCGCTATGAAAAAAACAGTTCAACTGTGAATTATGTGTAAAATCCATAATTCCCTTATTTTCAAAGGATCCCTTAGTAGAGACACGATTAATCGTCTCCCTACACCCTCTTATGTAACTAAATTCAATTGTTCTAAAAATCAATGCAATACCTGTTACTCTTGGTTGTGATGCCTTTTTAGGCTGGGAGACTTAACGGAAAATTCTTTTATTGAGAGTTTTCCGTTTTTTATTTTCCGTATTTATGTAAAATGGATTCATAGCGTCATAAAAAAAATCACCAAAAAACTTCTATTTCGACCTCCGGCAGGAATAATTTTTCTTTTACTGTAAAATATGTAATAATCAGCACAATACATCAAATAAAATATAGGTAAACTCCTTATATATTGGTATCAAACCCAATTTTTGCCCGATATTTTACCAATAAAACGGGATTGCAGCCCTTGTTACAGCGCCTTACTTTTGCACATTCTTTTTCAACTCCTTTTGAAGGATTTGAAATATGTTAAATGTTTAATTTCAGTCTTTTAAAGAATAAAAGGAACTGATATTGTTATGATAAATTTTGTATGACAGCGCGATTAGTTGATTTAAATTCAAATGAGATGAGGGTTAAAATTCCCGACATGTCGCTTTCGGCAACAAAACTGCCGGAGACGGAACATATCTCTATTACAAACTGTTACGCCGATGCGGCGTTTCAAACTTTCCGTACCCCGCAGTTTTCAATCACCGATATGCAAATACGCAGTCGCGACGATGTGAAAATGTATTATCGTGTCGCCAACGACGAATGTCTCTGGTTTTGTGCGGCATTGCAGGGCAGTATCACCTCGTCGTTCAACGCCGGCAACGAAGATAAATGGCAAAACGGACAGGTAAACATGCTGGCATGCAGTGATATAGAAGGCTATACCTGTTTCAAAAAAGGCAAATCGGTTCAGATATTGAACCTCATACTGTCGGCAAATTATCTGGAACAGATGGCGGCGGGCAGCGATTTACTCAACGAAATACTTGAACAGCACGCTTGTCGCAGATTTACCCGCGCCACTCCCGAACCACTGCGTTTTTGTCCGCGAACGGGTAAAGCCATAAGAGAATTGCTTGATTATGAGATAGCCGGAAACATTGCTCCAATGTATCTTGATGCAAAAATCAGGGAAATCCTGTCGCTGTTTTTGTGCCGAATGGGACAGGACAATTGCGCCGCCTGCAATTGCTATTCGCCCGATGATGACGATATTCTGCTTCATGCCAAAACCATTATCGAGCAGGAATATCGCAATCCGCCCTCGCTGCGCCAACTTGCCTTGATGGTCGGAACAAACGAGTGCAAGTTGAAAAAAGGCTTCAAAAGTCTTTTTGGGACAACCGTTTTCGGCTATTTATTCAACTATCGGATGGAAACCGCCTGCCGTCATCTGTCCGACACGGGCAAAACCATTCAGGAAGTTGCCGAACTGTCGGGCTACGAATATCAATCGCATTTTACAACCGCTTTCCGACGGAAATTCTGCATGTCGCCAATGGAATACCGACAAAGGATTGACAATTTTTGATTTTAGATTTTAGATTAATCATTGAATATCAATCATAAATAAAAGGTGTTTACGTCGATTTCTCGCAGTAAACGCCCTCAAACTCGTAATTAATAATTTTCAATTCTTAGGGACATGAAATAAATAACTTATAAACTTGCGACTTTTTTACCGCAAGGGGCGCAAAGATTACGCAAGGAACGCAAAGCCTTTGCGCCCCTTGCGCCCTTTGTGCTAAAATATCACCGGCTTTTTTGCCATGAAACAGGAACATCTTATTTATTTCACATCCCTTAAATCAAAGCCCCAGTTTATGTTCGATTTCGTTCATATTTATTCTGAGTTTTCGGTCGGTATCGAGCAGATTGCAAACCAGTTTGTTTGAATAGATTACGGTAGTATGATCTTTTTCAAAATACGAGCCGATTGAGGCAAGCGAAAAATTGCAGTACGTTTTGCAGATATACATAACAATCTGTCGTGCAAGCACAATTTCCCGTTTGCGACTTTTAAGCATAAGCATTTCCGGAGTCAGATGATAATGTTCGCACACGACTCTGACAATGTCCTGTATCGATAGTTCTTTTACCTTGACATTAACCAGTTTATCGAGCATTTCGGCGGCAAGTTCGACCGTTATTTCCTTGCAGTTGATTGTTGAGCGGGCTAAGAGCGAAATCAGAAAACCTTCCAGTTCCCGAATATTTGTTGTAACCTTAGAGGCAATAAAATCAAGCACTTCGTCGGACAAAACAATACCATCGTTATATATTTTGTGTTGCAATATTCTGATACGGGTTTCCTTGTCGGGCTGCGTCAATTCTGCCGACAATCCCCATTTAAAGCGCGAAACCAGACGTTCGTTGATATCCGTCAAATCAGCCGGCGACTTGTCCGAAATCAGCACAAGTTGTTTCCCCGTTTGATGCAGATGGTTGAATATGTGGAAGAATGCATTTTGGGTTTTCACCTTGTTTTTGCCCGAAAACTCGTGTATATCGTCAATAATCAGCACATCAATCATTTGATAGAAATTCAGAAAATCGTTCACATTATTTTTCATAATGGCGGCATCGACGTACTGATTTTGGAACTTGTTGGCTTCGACGTAGAGAACAAGTTTTTCGGGATTTTTTTCCATCGTTTCAATTCCGATAGCATGAGCCAGATGTGTTTTTCCCAAACCGGATTCGCCCCAGATAAACAGTGGGTTAAACGAGGTTGCGCCCGGTTTTTCGGCAATCGACATTCCTGCCGAACAGGCGAGATTGTTGCAGTTTCCACCAATATAGTTGGCAAAACTGTAGTTTTTATTGAGGCGCGGGTCGATTTCCAGTTTTTTTATTCCCGGAAAAGCAAAAGGGTTCAGCACGCGCGGCTCGTTGCGCACGTTGGGATATACATCCTTGTTTTTCAAGTCCGGACGGTTTTGTGTCGGGAGTTTCATCGGTGTTCCCTTAATACTGTATTCCAGTTTTGCCTTCTGCCCGAGCTCCCTTCGCAAAGTTGAACTAAGCAGCAGGATATAATGTTCTTCCAGATATTCATGGAAAAACATGGTTGGTACTTCGATGGTCAGAATATTTTCGTTTAAGCGCAGAGGCACAATTGGTTCAAACCATGTTTTGTATGCGTCGGGCGAAACATTGTCTTTTATTACTTTGAGACAATTTTTCCAAATTTGTTTTTGAGTTTCACTTATGCTCATCTCTTTTTTCCTTTCTTTAATTCCTTTCTTTAATCGCTTTTTTGCGGGAGCAAAATTGGGCGGAAAAAAGTCGAAAAAAAATTTTATTTTTGTTGTTTTTTCAGAATATTTATATCATATTTATTTTCAAAGAGAAAAAAGCGCAATTTTTTTTCATGCCACAATATCAGCAAATTGCTTTTTGTCGCATGATTGTCAGGGTATTGATTTTATATAAGAAAATTAGAGAGTTAGGAAATTCGCAAAATTGGATAATTTACAGAATTAAGAAGTTAGAGATTGAGCGGATTTCAGTCTTCGTAACTCGTTTGGATGTGTCGAACATACTGGCTGATATACAGATATTTGCATCTTCAGGCTTAGAGGTAAATCAAATATTTTCAGAGATTTGTAAAAAAATCGAAAAAAATTTTGCTTTCTGTTTCTCAAGATGAATAATTGGAGAAAAAAACCGAAAAATCGACAAAAATTTTCGGCGTAAATCGCTGATAAAAGTTCGTTTTTTTTGGGGGAGAAAATTTTTTTGAATACCGTATAATTCAGGCTAAATCTTTTTTTGAGGTGCTATGAAAAAATTTTATAGAAAAAAATGCTTGCGGCGGATAGGCTGGGACGGAAAGTCCCGCAGGGACTGCACATTATTAACCGGTGGCTTTAGCC
>JAITIA010000250.1 GCA_031279695.1 Prevotellaceae bacterium
CAGCCGATGAAGGGCGGATACACAGATAATTATTATATGCAAATGGCGCAAAATATCCGCCGTTACAAAGGCGTGCGACCAATTCCACAACACAAGGGTTTCAACCAGATAGGCATCGACGGAAGTTTTGACGACTGGAAGACCGTTGCCGACGAATTTCGCGATACAAAAGGCGACGTTGCTCATCGTAACTATAACGGTTACGGAGGATTACACTATTCCAACACTTCGGGACGCAACGATATTTTGACCGCCAAAGTTGCTGTGGACAGTAAAAATATTTTGTTTTATGCAGAAACCGCCGCTCCACTGACCTCACACACAGACAATAACTGGATGCTGCTGCTTATCGACGCAGATAATAATTCCGCCACCGGCTGGCATGGTTACGATTTTATTATCAATAAAAAAATCAACGGAAACAAAACCGCTGTGATGCGCTATAATCCTAAAAATAAGCAAAATCCATGGAAAGAAATTGCAACAGCCGACTACCGTTATGCCGAAAACAAAATAGAAATTGCTATCCCCCGAAATTTGCTCGGACTGACGTCAGAAAAGTTTGTCTTCGATTTTAAATGGAGCGACAATCCCGCCGATTTGAATACCATTATTTCGCTGTGTATCAATGGTGATACCGCTCCAAATCGACGATTTAACTATCGGTTTATCTGGGAACAATAAACTATCGATTAACAAGAAAAATAAAGCAGATGAAAAAGTTATTTTTGTTGATATTCACACTGTTGCCTCTTTTGCTTGTAGCAAAGGAGGAACAAATAGTGCTACATACGCCAACCGGCGATATTTATGGCACATTGCTGCTGCCCGACAGCCCTTTACCCGTTCCGGTGACGCTGATTATTGCCGGATCGGGACCAACTGACCGCAACGGCAACAGTCCGCTGCTGCAAAGTCCCAACAATTCGTTGAAATATCTTGCCGAAGAGCTGGAACAGAACGGAATAGCCTCTCTTCGCTTCGACAAACGAGGCATTGGCGAAAGCAAGGTAGCAATGGTCAAAGAAGACGATTTGCGCTTCGACACTTATATCGACGATGTTAAACTGTGGATACAACTGCTGTCGAAGGATAAACGACTGTCGTCGATTACCATTGCGGGGCACAGCGAAGGCTCGCTTATCGGAATAATTGCATCGGCGGCTTCCAAAAAAGTCAAATCCTTTGTCTCCATTGCAGGCACGGCTCTTCCTGCCGACGAAATTATCAAAGAACAGATTTCCGCACAGCCCAAACCGGTGCAGGACATGGTTTTCCCCGCACTCGACACACTGAAACAGGGAAAACTGGTACGGAATGTTTCGCCCGCGCTTTATTCGCTGTTACGTCCAAGCGTTCAGCCATATATGATTTCGTGGATGCAGTACGACCCCTGTAAAGAACTGTCGAAACTGACCATCCCGATACTGATTGTACAAGGAACAACCGACATACAAATACCTGTGTATCATGCCGAAATGCTGGTTGCCGCAAACAAGGGAGCAGAAAAACAAATCATCGAATCGATGAATCACGTGCTGAAACCCTGTACATCAACGGATAAGATGGAGCAAATGACAACTTACACTGCGCCCGATTTGCCGCTTGCCGAAAAACTGATTCCTGCCATTGTTGAATTTATTGTGAAACATAAATAAGGTTTTGTAAGTATTTATGGATATGACTCTTGAACTGTTGTTGCCGATACTTTTTGGAGGAGGAATACTTGCCGGATTTGTTGGCTCGCTAACCGGTTTGGGCGGCGGCGTGATAGTGATACCGCTGCTGACCATTGTATTGGGCTTCGACCTGCGCTATGCCATTGGCGCTGCGCTAATTACTTCCATTGCAACCTCGTCGGGCGCCGCCGCCGCCTACATCAAAGAACGCATTACGAATATTCGCATCGGAATGACTCTCGAAATAGCCACCACTCTGGGGGCTGTGCTGGGGGCGCTGATTGCCATGTATTTAGATAAGAAATATATAGCCATTGTTTTTGGCTGTGTACTGATATTTTCGGCTGCGCGAACAGTTATGAAAAAAGAAAACCGTCGGGACGAAATTCCCGCCAGCCGTCTGTCGAAAACGCTGAAACTCAACGGCACATATCCCGACGCCAGCGGAAATATTGTGCACTACAATGTGCGAAACGTGGCGGGCGGCTTTTCGATTATGACTCTTGCCGGAGTTCTTTCGGGCTTGCTCGGCATAGGTTCGGGCGCATTTAAAGTGCTGGCAATGGACACGGTAATGAAAATTCCATTCAAAGTATCGACCACAACAAGCAATTTTATGGTAGGCGTAACGGCAGCCGCAAGCGCCGTAGTATATTTGCAGCGCGGTTATATCGACCCTGCGCTTGCCATGCCGCTGATTGTGGGCGTTTTATCGGGCGCGTATCTTGGTGCGCGTATTTTGCCGAAAACCAGCGTAAAGCGTCTCCGTTTGCTGTTTGGCATAATAATTTCGCTTATGGCTATATTGATGATTTATAACGGAATAACTGAAAATGTATAAAATATTCAAAAAACTTATTTTCCGACTGGAAAAAGATGCCGATTTGCATATCGGCAAATTGTTGCGGCGGGGAATGCTTTTGGCTTGTGGTACAAGCATTTTTGGCGGCGTCGTTTATCTGTTTCAACACAGCGGCACAACGGTTGATTATTCGCCCGTATCCGGCAGCGAAGCCTTCGGCGTTGCCGACAGTCTGCGCTCAATATCAGGAATATTCGACGGCATTCTGAAATTCAACGGCGCATCAATCATACAGTTAGGAGTAGTGATACTCATTGCAACGCCAATATTGCGAATAGTCTTTTCCTCAATCACATTCATCATCGAAAAAGACTGGCTCTATGTGGCAATAACGATAACCGTACTCACAATTATATTTTTGAATATGATGATTTTGAAGTAATTTGTGTGGAAATCACGATTTGGGCAAAATGGTTTAATATCCATACAACTAAGTTTTTATTTCATTTCCCTTAATAAAGGGACGTCCCTGCGGGACTTTCCGCCGCAGCCTATCCGCCGCAGGCATTTTTTCCTTATAAAAATTTTTTTCATAGCACCTCAAAAAAAGATTTAGCCCAAATATTCCGGTGCAATTTTGGGAAAGAATATTGTTTTTCCTGTCCATTTTTTACCATACGCAATGTTTCTGCCCTTTCGCTGTTACACGACACAAACATGAACATCAAACAACAACAGACAATCAATATATTACAACACAGCTTCATATCAAGTTTTCCTTACAGTCCAACAGAATTTAAATCATAGCAGAAAATCTTTTCATTCTCCCAATGGTATGTATAAAGTAGATTATTAACCTCGTCAAGTAAAAGCCATTTGTGATACCTGTCATCGCCCAAATTTAATTTTTTGACTAAATTGCAATCCCAATCAAATACATACACAATACAATCTCCATTTATTCCCTCTCCATTCGCATTGGATATAAAAATATGTGTATTGTTATGCGCCGCACAAGCCGTAAAATATGTTGGCAGGTCTGGCGCCATACCCGGATAGTTTGCCAAGTACGAATAGTCGGGCGAGCCTCTTTTCCTGTATCCCACGATTTCTCCCGTTTCAAGGTCAATGGTATTGATTTGCCATATATTATGCATAAACTGAATTGCCTTGCTGCCATCCGGTTTTAAACAAGTATATCCTCCAAACATTCGATACGACTCCTTGCGTTTGAGCATTTTTTTGTATATTGGATATTCGCTTATCCGTGTGTTTGTGTGGATAGTACGTTTCTCGAAAGAAGGCAATGTTGCTTTTGTACAGCCCTCATCCCAATTCAGACAAAGCGACAGAATGTCGCCCACAAATTCTTTGTCATTCAATCGTATAATCTGAGAATGAGGAAATTCCTTGTCATGGTCTTTTCTCCAGTCGTATGGAATAAATTCACATACTGTTCTTCCTGTTTCTATGGATTTGGAGATGTTCCATTCTACAAGTTTAAAATTTGTAGGAGCAGCAAGAAGAGTTTTTAAATTCCCTTTTTCCATGTAAAATTCCCTTATATTAAATATGCTCCTTACCTCGCCGGGACCATGCCCTTTGGGACAGAAATAACCCAACTCTTTACCCGTTTTCAGATTGAATACAAGATAAAAATGATCAGGTAATTTATGATTATAAAAAAACATCAAAGAATCGTAAATGGCTGGAATACCGTAAGTAATGCCGTCAAGAATAATTTCCTTACCCTGCATTTCTATTATGGATTTAACAGTGTCGTCAATAATTTTGATTTCTCCGTTAAAAATTTCGCTGTCAGTAACTTTTTGTGCACATGAAACTGCTGCGAATATTGCTAAAATGTAAAAAATGTAATATCTCATAACAAGTTTTCCTTACAGTCCAACAGAATTTAAATCATAGCAGAAAATCTTTTCATTCTCCCAATGGTATGTATAAAGTAGATTATTAACCTCGTCAAGAAAAATCGATGTGCTGTTCATATCGTCGCCAAGTTTTAATTTTTTGATTAGATTGCAGTTCCAGTCAAATACATACACAATACAGTCGCCATTTCCTTTTACCCCATTATAGTTTTTTATAAAAATATATTTGTTGTTATGTACCACACCTGCAAAATATGCAGGCAAATCAGCATCCACACCAGGATAGTTTGCCAGAAACGAATAATCGGGCGTGCCTCTTTTTCTGTATCCTATAATTTCCCCTGTTTCAAGGTCAATGGTATTGATTTGCCACAAACGCACCATGAACTGAAATACCTTGCTGCCATCCGGTTGTACACAGAAATATGCTCCAAATATTCGTTCTGAGTCTTTGCGGTTGAGCATTTTTTTGTAAATTGGATATTCCATTAACCGTATGTTTGTGTGGATAGTACGTTTCTCTAACGAGGGCAGTGTCGCTTTTGTGCAATTTTCGTCTATATTTAGACATTTTGAACTTATATCACCCACAAACTCTCTGTCATTCAGTCGAAATATATGTGAATGAGGAAAATCCATCTCATGGTCTTTTCTCCAATCGTATGGAATAAAATCCCATACGGTTTTGCCTGTTTCTATGGATTTGGATATATTCCATTCTACAAGTGAAAAATTAAAGGGCGCTTCGAAGAGGGTTTTTAAATCTCCATTTTCCCTATAAAATTGCCTGATATTGGGTACACCTTTTACCTCGCCGGGACCATGCCCTTTTGGACAGAAATAGCCCAACTCCTTACCTGTTTTAAGATTGAATACAATATAAAAATGATCAGGCAATTTGCTTATATGAAAAAACAGCAAAGAATCGTAAACGGC
>JAITIA010000261.1 GCA_031279695.1 Prevotellaceae bacterium
TGAAAAACCTGCATTATCGTTGTCCTCCGTTTTTGTAACAAATTTTATACAAATAATCAACCGTATGAAATGGATTTGCCGTATGTAACGCCCCCCAATGTTCATTTAAAAAATCCCAACCACCGTATTTTTTCAAATAAAAATATGCGTCCTGAATATTCATTTTATAAGCCGCCGCAAATTCCGGCACAATAAATGTTATAAAACTCACTTTATCACTTGTTTCTTTGTCTAATTTTTCAGTCATAATTTTAATTTTTTATATTCAAGTTATCCTTATGTCAAAATCATTGAATCCTTTATTATTGGGCTGTATCAACTGATTTTCACATTATCTATCAATTCTTCCAGCGAAACTTGTATTTGGGTTTTGAGCCGCATATTTTTCAGCGTGAAACTTTCCGACAGAATTTCGCTGTCGCCGGCGATAGCAACAAAGGGAATGCCGCGTTTATCGGCATATTCCATTTGTTTTTTGAGTTTTACGGTATCGGGATACATTTCGGCGGATATTCCGGCGGCGCGCAGTTTACGGAGCGCTTTCAAACAGTAGATTGCTTCGCCATGACCCATGTTTGCAAAGAGTATGCGCGTGGTTTCCACCGTGTTATGTGGGAAAAGATTTTTTGCCGTCATCACATCGTAAATTCTATCTGCGCCAAACGATATGCCGACGCCCGAAACGTCCTTCATCCCGAAAATGCCTGTCAGGTTGTCGTATCGTCCGCCGCCGCAAATGCTACCCATTTCCATGTTATTGGCTTTGACTTCGATAATTGCACCGGTATAGTAGTTCAAGCCGCGTGCAAGCGAAAAATCTATTTCGACGGACGACGAACTGTCGGCATTCAACTCGTCGAGACAGTTCAGTACGGTGCGCAGTTCGGCAATTCCGGCAAGACCGGCTTCGGCATTTTGCGCCGACAGAAACACGGCTTCGATTTTGTTCAGTTTTTCTCTGTTATCGCCTTCTATACAGAGTATTGGTTCGAGAATGGAAATCTGTTCTTCGGATATTCCTCTGTCGGCAAGTTCCTGTTTTACAGCATCGACGCCAATTTTCTCAATTTTGTCGATAGCGGTTGTAATATCGGTCAATCGGTCGCTTTGCATCATCATTCCTGCAATTCCTGCAAGTATCTTCCTGTTATTCAGTTTAACAGTGATTTCGATATTCAGCTCGGCAAAAACGGCGTCGATTATCTGCAACAGTTCGACCTCGTTCAGCAGCGAAACGCTGCCCACAACATCGGCGTCGCACTGAAAAAATTCGCGATAGCGACCTTTCTGCGGACGGTCGGCACGCCACACGGGCTGAATCTGATAGCGTCGAAAAGGCAACACAATATCGTTTCTGTGCTGCACCACATAACGCGCAAAAGGCACGGTCAAATCGTAGCGCAAACCTTTTTCGCTGATTTTGTTTGTCAGCGGCATATATTTGTCGGCAACAAGCAGTTCGGAAGAAACATTGTCCAGAAAATTGCCCGAATTAAGTATTTTGAACAGCAGTTTATCGCCTTCTTCTCCGTATTTACCCAGCAGTGTGCCAAGATTTTCCATTGCCGGCGTTTCTATCGGCAAATATCCGTAAAGTTTAAACACCGACTTGACTGTATCGAAAATATGATTGCGCTTCACCATCTCTTCCGGCGAAAAATCGCGCGTTCCCTTGGGTATTGAAATTGTCATAAATTAAAAATTTATTTTAGATATATTTATGTATGTCATGATCTTAAAATTTTTCATGATGCTAAAATCCGGCAATTTATCTGAACAGATGAACTGCGCCGGTATATTGTTTGCCCGAATATTCTTTGTCGTCCCAGCCATCGCCGCTGACAACAAAGTAGTAAACTCCCGACGAGCATTCCGAGCCGTTGCCGTTCATTTTTCCGTTCCATCCTTCCCATTTTGAAATTTCGCCACGATATTTATACACCAATAAACCATTGCGATTGACAATTTTCATCTCCATCATGCGCATCGAACGGGGTTTGCTGCCCGACACGAAGGTGAATACGTCGTTGCTGCCGTCGCCGTTGGGTGTGAATGCGTTAGGGAAACTTTCGGGCGGAAAAGTCGATTCATAAACTCTGATGTCTTTTCTTTTTCCGCCGGCAAGCGAATAAGTGCTGCTGCGACAGCCTGTTTGAACGTTTTCGACCGTCAATTTCACCGGATATTCACCGGGTTTATACACAAATTCGTCCGGCACATGTTCAGTATCGTATGTCCAGAGTGTGTCGTTCTGTAAAAAGTTTATTTTCTGATTGTTCCATCCTGTCCACTCAAATTTGTCGGCATTGATACTTTTATTGTTCAGTTTCATGCTCAACATTGCTTCGCCCTCCAAAGTTGTTGAAGGTTTGAAGATTCCGGATTCGTCGGGAATCAAAACTTCAAAAGCGGCATAAACCCCCTTGGCGGGAATCGATGCGGTTGTGAAAACTGTTGTTGTTTGACCGAAAACGTTTGTTATTCGCACAGAATAAGGCGTTTCGACAAAAGGCGTTGGCGCAATGATGGTTTGCAGCGAGTTGATTCTGCTTTTCCAGACTTGCGGAATATCGACATCGGCATAAATATCTTTTTCGGCATTCCATTCGACGCTGAAATTGTTGGAAATGAATGTTTCCATCACATTGTTCAAGTCGCAAAAATCGAAATATGCATACTGTGAAAAATTGGTTCTGTTGGAGTATGGATATACCGTAAGTTGCATAAATTCACAGTTTTGCACCTGCGAAACAGAGTCGATGCCAATTTCGTCGTCAAACACCCAGGTGCGGAAAGTATCAACCAGCATACTGTTGTCGATAACAAGCAAATATCCGCCCTCGCCGCTCAGAGGCACTTCCGATTCCGTGCCGTTATCGACTCGGAAAGGTGTTGGATTGATTGTTTTCGTAGAGTTTTCAAAATTATACCATTTGAAAGTCGCCGTACTGTCGCCAAATCCGTGGGCTTTGAGAGTTCGTGGCTTTGAATTGGTTGAAAAATAGGTAAATATAAGGGTCGAATCGCCGTTCATGTTGTACCTTATACCGTTATAGTCGGCATTTGTACCAGCGGTATAAATCTGCGCCGAAACGCCTAAACTCAACAACAGAATTGAGACTATTAATATATATTTTACATTCATATTCATACAGATATATATTTTACGGTGTTATTGTGGCAAATAATACAGTATTTTGCAATACCGGTTTTGCAGCGCGAATTTGCTTTGCCCAGCGGCGTCGTTTCACAACAAGTGCAAGCCTGAAAAATATTGGCGTCGAGCGAGCCTCCATTTGTATATAGTCGTCGCATACAGTATATTTCGAGTTCTCAAAAAGCAAATGCTCGAAAAAATTTACACAACCGGTACGCGGAACGTCTTCGTTCTTTGTGCCAACGCGATACATCGGCAACGCCATAACATTTGAGGCACGGTTGTTGCTGTGCAAAACAATATGCAAACCATTCGGAAGATTGTATTCGGTAACCTTTAAACCGCCTCCCCGCTGCCCCTCAACCCTTGTTGCAACAACAAAAACAAGAGTAAAAACAAGCAAGATATTCTTTATCATATCCATATTTATCTGTCTGATACTTTTTATATTAACAAACCGCGCAAGGCAAAATTCATACAATTGCGCCGATGCAAAAGTACAAAAAAAATTGAATATTGTTATAA
This sequence comes from Prevotellaceae bacterium, assembly GCA_031279695.1. Lineage (GTDB taxonomy): Bacteria > Bacteroidota > Bacteroidia > Bacteroidales > UBA932 > JAIRLF01. The sequence continues at coordinate 3,683 of JAITIA010000261.1, forward strand.
CGACGGTTTTCGAGGTTGAAAAAAAGATTGAGGCGTTGTCGAAAAAAATATTGGTAGAAAACAATCACAAAAAACAATCAAATCAAAGTTCAGACAAACAATCACGCTCACACATATTTCACCTCCCATAGAAAAAGTCCGCAGGCAGGGGCGGAAACGCCTGCGGTACAGCGTTCTTGGGCATCGATAATTTCCTGAAACGATTTGCAGCCGTTAATTTTGTTTCGTCCCAAATCGAGCATTGTGCCAACAATTGCCCGCACCATATTTCGCAAAAATCTGTTTGCCGATATGGTGAAAACATATTGATTGTCTATCGTTTCCCAGCGGGCTTCGTAAACCGTACAGCGATTGTTTGTTACGTCGGAGTGCAGTTTGCAAAAACTTGTGAAATCCTTTGTTCCAAGCAGCAAATTTGCCGCATGGTTCATTGCAGTCAGGTCGAGATCGTGTGGAACAAAAGTCGATAACTCGTTGAAAAACGGGTTTTTATGATTGTGTATAAAATATTTGTACGTGCGTTTTACGGCGTCGAAGCGGGCATGAAAACCCGGATAGGTTTCCTGTATGGCGTTTATCGCAATATCCTTCGACAGTAACGCATTAAGTTTGAAGCGGATATTTTGGAAATCGACCTGTCCCTTTTTGCAATCGAAATGAACAATATACTGGCGGGCATGGACGCCGGAATCCGTTCGTCCACAGCCTGTTGTTTCGATATTTTCGCGCAGCAGCAGGCTCAATGCCCTGTTCAGTTCTTCCTGAACAGTGTTTGCATTTTCCTGAATCTGCCAGCCATGATAGTTTGTTCCTTTGAACGACAAATCTATTTTGATGCGTATCATGTTGATTTTAAATTTTATTCAAGATGTCTGTAATAGTACAATTTATGTTCGGGAAGAAGGTGCGGATGAAATATTTTAATCAAATCTTTCAGCACGACGTCCGGCTTGACTATGCCCGATTCCCAAAAATCGTCACCAAAATCATTTGCCCGTAAATTGCTGTTATATACCTTTTTCTGTTTAAAAGCCGGTATTTCCGCCATTCGTGCGTCTGTATTTTTCAAATCGTCGAGACTTTTTGGCGAATTGCCCATCAGCCAGAAATCGGCGTCCTGCGCAAGAACAAAGGCTTTTTCTATGCTCATAGGGTAACTTTCTCGTTTATTGTTCGTTTCGTATATATATTTACCGCCGGCGTCTTCAATAAATTTCACCATATAATTGCGTGTTCCGGGTAAATACCAAACGTCTTTATAAGGTATATTCATCATTACCAAAGGTTTATGCTCCTGATTTCCGACTTTCGCTTTGACTTCGCTGTAAGAATTTTTTATTGTCTCAAAGATTTTTTCGGCGGTTGCCATTTCGTCAAAAAATGCCGACATTGCAACTATCCATTCGGCTTTGCCCAGTGGAGTATCTTCAAGATATTCACCTATATAAACGATTTTTATTCCAAGTTCGTTCAGTTTTTTCTCCACCGCCGTAAATTCGCCCGCAACCCCGTAGGCAAACACCACGTCGGGCGAAAGGGAGTAGAGCAGTTCATAGGAAAGATTTGAGTCATAGCCTGTTTCAACAATTTTGTTTTCGCCGGCAAGTTTTATCACCATCGAATCGGACACGTGCCTCAGCCCCGAAATACCTGAAATACAGTCGGTTTTTTCAAGCGCCGAAATAAACGCCACATGAGTGGTGGACATGCAGACAACTTTGCCGACCGGAATTTTTATTTCGTTGAAAACATCCGGTGCGGCGTCGCGTTTCAAAAAATAGTTGAGTTCAACGCCCGATGCATATTGCCACGGATTGGTAACTTTCAGAACCACTGCGCGATCCTGTCGATACAGCGCAAATCCCTGTGCATATTGAGGTTGATAAATTACCTCGCCAATTGGCAAACCGCCTTTTTTCGAGCCCGAGTTGCAGGCGAAAAGCAAAAACAGAAAAATAACAAACAAACAGTTTGGTTTTATTCCTGATATATTGTTTTTTACAAAATTGTTTATTCTTATTTTCGGCATATCCGTGTCAAATAAATTTTCGGCAAAGATATAACCTTCTATTCAATCGACAAAATATTGTACAAAAAGTTCGTCACAATGAATAACATTGTCGCCATTGCCGAACTCGCAGAAAGCAATGATTGAATTTGCCATGCGCTCTATAGTATATACCTGTTTTTGTGGTCTCTACAAATTCGGAATCACAGTGTTTGCAAAAAGTTTTTCAGAATTTTTTCGCCTGCCGAGGCTGATTTTTCGGGGTGAAACTGGGTTGCGTAAAAATTTCCTTTATTGATTGCGGCGGCAAAGGGAATTATATAGTCGCAGACGGCAATTGTTTCGGGGCATATTTCTGCGTAGTAACTGTGGACAAAATAAAAGTCGGAATCCGGTTCGACGCCGTCGAAAAGCATTGATTTCATGTTTGTTGGGTTGTTCCATCCGATATGCGGAACGATGTCATCCGGAGGAAAAAGTCTTACTCGGGTATCGAAAATTCCCAAACATTGCGTATCGCCTTCTTCCGAAGTTGCGCACATCAGTTGCAATCCCAGACAGACGCCCAGAACGGGCTGTTTCAGTTCCGGTATCAATATGTGTAACCCTTTGTTTCTAAGATAATACATTGCCGAACTTGCCTCGCCCACGCCGGGAAAAATCACACGGTCGGCGGCAAGCAGCGCCTCTCTGTTGTCGGTTATAATCGATTCGCAGCCCAACCGATTGAGCGCATTTTTCACCGATGCCGTATTTCCGGCGTTATATTTTATTATTGCTGTCATATAGAGCCTTTTGTACTGGGGATATTGAAATTGTCGGTTTGCCGGACGGCATTTTTGACGGCTTTGGCAAAAGCCTTGAAAATGCTTTCTATTTTGTGATGTTCGTTATTGCCCGACGCCTTGATATTCAGGTTGCATTTTGCATTGTCGGAGAACGATTTAAAGAAATGCATGAACATTTCCGTTGGGACGTCGCCAATTTTTTCGCGTCGAAAATCCGCATCCCAGACTAACCACGGACGTCCGCCAAAATCGATAGCAACCTGCGCCAGACAGTCGTCCATTGGAAGCACAAATCCGTAACGTTCAACGCCTTTCTTGCTACCAAGGGCTTCAAGAAACGCCGTTCCCAGCGCAATAGCCGTATCTTCTACTGTATGATGTTCGTCGATATGCAAATCGCCGCGCACTTTGACTTGCAAGTCCATATTTCCGTGTTTTGCAATCTGTTCGAGCATGTGGTCGAAAAATCCCAGCTCTGTCGATATTTCGCTTTGTCCCGATCCGTCGATATTGAGAACTATCTCAATATCAGTTTCCGATGTTTTTCTTACAATTTTGGCTTTTCGGGGGATTGTTTTCAGATACGCATATATTTCGTCCCAGCCCGAGGCGGTCAGGTCGGCGTCGGGCGCATTGCCTGTTCCTATAAATATCGACTTGGCGCCAAGGTTTTTAGCAAGTTCGACGTCGGTAATTCTATCGCCAATCACGTATGAGTCGGCGAGGTTGTATTCTCCGCTCATATATTTGAGTAACATGCCAATAGCGGGTTTTCGGGTTGGCAAATTTTCGTGCGGAAAACTGCGGTCGATATGAATGTCGGAAAACCTTATTCCTTCGTTTTCCATTGCTTTGATAATTTTATTGTGAGCGGGCAAAAAGGCGCTTTCGGGGAACGAATCGGTGCCCAGCCCGTCCTGATTTGTAACCATCACAAGTTCGTAGTCAAGTTCTTTGGCAATTCTCGAAAGATACTGAAAAACATTGGGATAAAATTCAAGTTTTTCAAGGCTATCAATCTGAAAATCTTCGGGAGGTTCAACAACCAAAGTCCCGTCTCTGTCAATAAACAATATTTTTTTCATTTTGCGGTATCGGGGGCGGAGGCATTCATGCCTACAGCCTGTAATTTTCTCAACAACAGTGAACTGTGCCGGACTCGAACCGGCGACCCCTGCCCTGTCAAGGCAGTGCTCTGAACCAACTGAGCTAACAATTCAGGCGCACAAAAGTATAAAAATAATATTTACAAACAATATAATATTTACATTTGGCTGTGTTTTAATATCTTGAAATACAAAATTCAGCCACAAAACAGAGCGTAAAACGATATTTCGGCTCATTTTGTTGTGAGTTAAAAAAAAGATTGAGGATCTATTCGCCCCTGAATACAGGGATAAAAAACAGGCATTGCTGCCAATAATTCATTTTTACCATATGACCGAAGCCATCTCTGTATCGTTACCGATCCTTTTATTCCATAGCGACGACGACATTCTTCTATACTGATGCCTTCTTTTTCGATAGCCGCTACTACGTTCCGCTTGAAGCAAGAACTATACCTAATTACTTTTTTTGCCATTTTGTCCGTTTTTTCTGACATTTATCTGTCTTGCTATTTTAGGACGTGACATCATAATTCATAATTCATAATTCATTAAGGCGTCCCCGGAAATTCCGTTACGTACCGCACGGTAAAATCCTCATGGGCGGTAACAAATTCCACGGTAAAATCCTCATGGGCGGTAACGAACTCCCACTTGCCGCAGGCGTCGGGAAAGGCTGTTACTTTCTGCACCCTTAAATCCTCAAAGGCAGTTACCTCCCGCACACGAAAATCAGCAAAGGCTGTTACCACGCGCACCCGTCCATACAGTTTTTTACCGCGAAACTTGCAGTCAATAATTTTATCCCTTCCATTTCGTCCCTGAACGTCCTGTACGCAGGGCAAGGCAAACATCAGCATTACGGTTATTACAAATAATCTTTTCATATTTTTTCAGTAATTTTTAAATACTTTTTTAACGTCGAATAACTGATGTGATACGCTGGTTCTACCCTATATCGCCAAACCCAGCGCAACGACCGGTCGTGCCGCCCTTGTTCGTAATATTTGCGGGTAAATGCAGACACCTCCCGCGCACGTTGCTCCATGTATCCTCTGTTATTCGCCATATATTATTCTTCATCCCAAAAAAAATACCTGCGTGTCGATACAATTACTACATTAAAAATCAATGTCTTTATGTCAATTTCAATCCCGTACACAGGCATTTTTAAGCCGCAAAGATACATCTTTTTTTCGAGATGCAAAAAAAATAGCCCCGCCGCGCCGAGGCTATCGCTTTTGCGCCCTTAGGAGACAGTATCGCCGACATACCCAACTCACTGTCTATCGAAAACACTGTTGCCGCCATAAGGTCTTTTTGCCACTGTTCACTGAATTTTGCAGATTGCCCAACACTGTATCTGCCGTCAGCGGCAACAAGTCTCTTTATTTCGTCCCAGTATTTTGTGCGCAAGCCCTCCCTTTCGGCAACAGGCGCTTTCGCCACTAATCCTTCAATAGCCATGTCAAAGCCGGACGTTTTTCCGACTGCGTCCTCTATCGCGGCTTCCATTCCTTTTATCCGCGCCTTTTTTACTATGCTTGCCGTGAGTGCCTCGTATGCGGTCGACAGGTTGTTCGTCGTGCGCAGTTCCTGTTCCATTTGACTGTTCAACTCTGGATACATGCGTTTGAGCTCATCGACTAACCGGTTGCGATCTTCGCTTTTGGGATTTGTTTTTTTGAGTTTGTCGAAAAGCATGTCCAAGCCCGACTTTTCCTGCGCGTAATAGCCTTCCGCAGTCTCTTTTGCGCGTTTCATTGCAGCAGTGCCGTCGTCAACACGTTTGCGAAACATTGCAAACAGCGAGATTGCCACTGTTACGGCAGATATTAATGCACCAATAATACTAACCTTTGTAACGGCGTTAAGAAACAGAAACGCACGCGCCAACCCCCGCACGCCATGGTGTAGCGCAATACTTGCCATTCTTGCAAACAGGCTGCCGGCTGCAAAGGATTTTAGCGACACGGTACAGAGCGAAACAGCCAGCTTGTACGAATAATAACCGATCACTCCCGTTGCGACAAGTTTCAGCATTGTTTTGATTGCCGCTCCATTGCGGTCGAGCCATTCAAGCAAACCTTTAAGTGCCGGCAACACGTTATTTACGATATTCAGCACAAAGCCGCCCAGCCGCTCTCGCAAGTCGCCCCACAT
>JAITIA010000079.1 GCA_031279695.1 Prevotellaceae bacterium
CTTGTTGAAGAAGAAGGATTAGAGCAGATTGCCGGCTATCGCGACAAAATCGATCCGCAGGTAGAGTCGTATCTGGTGATTTTCGACCGTCGTTCAAAAACGCTGCAACAGCCATGGGAGCAGCGTATTCAGTGGCGCAAGGAAGGCGATATTGTTATTGTAGGATGTTAGACGCGACTGCATGAGCAAAATCATCATCTACCAAATACTTGTACGCCTGTTTGGAAATAGGAATACAAACAATAAATTTTACGGCTCATTACAGGAAAATGGCTGTGGAAAATTCGACGATATTACCGAGCGGGCACTCGACGAAATTAAACGTATGGGCATTACGCATGTATGGTACACGGGCGTCATCGAACACGCCACAATGACCGATTATTCGGTGTTCGGTATTTCGCGCGACGACCCCGATGTTGTTAAAGGAAAAGCCGGCTCTCCATACGCCATTAAGGACTACTATGACGTCGACCCCGACCTTGCACGCAAGCCTGCCAACCGAATGCAGGAGTTCGAAGCGCTGGTGGAGCGTACTCATAGGGCTGGATTGAAGGTTATCATCGACTTTGTTCCCAACCATGTTGCTCGAACATATAGGTCTGACGCAATGCCTGACGTCAAGTCTGGTTTGCAGGCAAACGTAGGAATAAAGGCGCGTAACAATCTTGGCGACAATGATAATACCGATATTGCTTTCGACCCAAACAATAATTTTTATTATATCATAGGACAAGCCTTCGTTGTGCCTCAGGACTACGATGCGGGAGGAGGCAATTTTCATCATCCGCTTAAAGATAAACGTTTCGACGAATATCCTGCAAAAGCCTCAGGCAACGATGTTTTCTCCGCCACTCCGAGTATCGACGATTGGTTCGAGACTGTCAAGTTAAATTATGGCGTGGACTATGCCTCCGGTGAACAGTTTTTTGACCCGATTCCGGATACTTGGCTCAAGATGCTTGATATTTTGCTGTTTTGGGCTGATAAAAATATCGATGGATGGCGCTGCGACATGTGCGAGATGCCGCCCGTCCAATTCTGGCAATATGCAATTGCCCGCGTCAAAAAGCATCATCCGAAAATACTTTTTATTGGTGAAGCCTATTCGCCATCGAGCTATAACAACCTGATAACGGCTGGATTCGACTGTCTCTACGACAAAGCAGGATTGTACGATTTGCTCCGCGCAACCGTCAATGGCAATGCCGGATTCAATCGGATGCAGGACTATCTCCGCTCTCCTGTGGCGGGCGTCGAACAGCACATGCTGGCGTTTCTCGAAAACCACGACGAGCAACGCTTTGCCTCCGTTCAATTTGCCGGAACAGCCGAAAAAGCTATCCCGCTAATGACCCTTGCCGCCACACTCCACACTGCGCCGGTGATGATTTATTTCGGACAGGAACTGGGAGTAACTGCCGCCGGCGCAACGGGTTTTAGTGGCGACGATGGTCGAACTTCTATCTTTGATTATACTTTTATCCCCGAACTGTGCTGGTGGGCTAATGGTGGCGCATACGACGGCGGACAGTTAAGCGCCGAAAAGCAGGCTCTGCGCAATTTCTATGTCAAGTTGCTGAGTATCTGCTGCAAGGAGAGTGCCATTGCCGTTGGCACGTTCCACGATTTGGCTGTGGACAACTATAATTCTGCAGGCTTTAACCCCTATCTCAACTACGCTTTTGCCCGCTACGACGCTCACAGCGGCAATCGGCTGATTATCTTTGTCAGTATCGACCGTCAGCATTCTCCCAATCTCACTCTGAGAATATCCCGCGACCTGTTTCCGGAAATGTTACCGGATGCCGATACCGAATATGTGATTGACGATATTCTCAACGGAGGCGCCTCAACAACGATACGGGGAACAGAACTGTTCGACAAAGGCTTGCATATCGCGTCTCAACACGCAGCAATCATTCTAAAAATTGGTTGATGATAAACAATTTGTTTGAGAACCGACAAAACAATTTTGCGGGAATTGAAATTTGCTTTGCGGGATATTAATCCTGCAAGTTCTCGTATTGCCGGCAAAGTTGTTCCCATTTTTCCATTTCGATGGACAGCGATTTTTTCATCTTTTCGTATTTCTCGAAAAAATCCGTATCCGGCATATTTCCCTGTGTCAGAAATAAATCCATTATCGACAGTTCGCTTTCCATCTGCTCGATATTCTGTTCCACTGCGCCAATTTGCTGTTCAAGTTTTTTCGATTGGCGGTCGCCGCCTTTTTTTTCGATATTTTTCGATTTCGGGTCTTTGTCCGCCTTCGGCTGTGATTGTTGTTTCAGTTCCAGTTCGCTGAGACTGTTGAACTGACGGCGTTCGAGAAATTCGTAAATCCCGCCCAGATGTTCCCTCACCGCTCCGTCGCGAAACTCATAAACTTTGTTTACAAGCCCGTCGAGAAATTCACGGTCGTGCGAAACCACAATCAGCGTTCCGTCGTATGCCAGCAGAGCATTTTTCAAAATATCCTTCGAACGCATATCCATGTGATTGGTAGGCTCATCGAGAACCAGCAGATTATATGGTTCGAGCATCAGTTTCGCCATTGCCAGCCGCGAACGTTCGCCGCCCGACAGTACTTTGACCTTTTTGTCAATATCTTCGCCGCGAAACAGAAACGCGCCCAAAATATCCCGCAATTTCGAGCGAATATCGCCAACGGCAACCTTGTCGAGAACATCAAAAACAGTATCGTCGCCAAGCATCAAATCGTCCTGATTTTGAGCAAAATATCCGATTTTAACATTATAACCCACAATTGCGTCGCCGCCTTCCCAGCCCAATTCGCCGACAATGATTTTCGACAGAGTTGTTTTTCCTTCTCCGTTTCGACCCACAAATGCCACCCTGTCACCTCTTTCCACCAGAAGATTAATGTCGGCAAACACAGTATGTTCGCCGTAAGTTTTTGTCAGATTCAGAGCCTTGAACACCTCCCGTCCCGCGCGCGGAGCAGGTGGAAATTTGATGTTCAGTTTAGCAAGATCTTCGTCATCGATTTCGATAATATCAAGTCTGTCAAGTTGTTTAATGCGCGACTGCACCTGATTCGCCTTGCTTGCCTTGTAGCGAAAACGCTCGATAAACTCCTCCGTTTTTTCAATCATTTTGCGCTGATTTTCGTATGCCGCCGACTGCTGTTCACGCCGTTCTTTTCTGAGTTCCACAAATTTACTGTACGAAGTTTTATAATCGTAGATTTTGCCCAGCGAAATTTCGACAGTACGGTTTGTAACGGCGTCGAGAAAAGCCCTGTCGTGAGAAATCAGAATCAGAGCGCCATAGTAATTTCTCAGATAATCTTCGAGCCATCGAATCGATTCGATATCAAGGTGATTTGTTGGCTCGTCGAGCAGCAGCAGACGCGGTTTTGTGAGCAGAATTTTAGCAAGTTCGATACGCATACGCCAGCCGCCGCTAAATTCCGAAGTGGCACGGGCGAAATCGCTGCGTTTAAACCCCAGCCCGACAAGGGCTTTTTCCGTATCTCCCGTTTTATCGTTTCCTCCGAGAAAATCGTGTCGTTCAGTTATTTCATGCAGCCGCTCAATAAGATTCATATACTCTTCCGATTCGTAATCGGTTCGCTGCACAAGCTGATTGGAAATTTCGTTCATCGTGATTTCCATTCTGTTCAGTTCATCGAAGGCGGTCATTGTTTCTTCGATAACCGATTTGCCGTCGGCAACGGTCATTTGCTGCGGTAAATAACCCATCGAAAAATCTTTAGGCGTTGAAATATTTCCCGAAGTGGGCTGCTGTAATCCTCTGAAAATCTTCAAAAGCGTAGATTTGCCCGCGCCGTTTTTGCCTACCAGCCCTATACGGTCGTTTTCGTTGACCATAAAACTCACATTGTCGAATAGGGTAAAACCCCCAAAATTTACTGTTATATTATTGGCTGAAACCATATTTGTAATAAAATCATGTATCCGTTATTTTTTTCTTTATATGTTGAAGTCCAGCCCAGATAATAACGTAATTTTTGACACGGATTAAATTTAAAAATTGTTACGTCGTATCTGCGTTTCAAGTAAAACCCGCCAAGTCTGTCAAGAGTAACTCCTTCGCCTATTTTGAAAATATCAAAAAGGGTCTCGGAATACGCTTCTACCCACAATTTTGCGGTAGTTTCGTCGGTCTGCATTTTTGCTGCAAGCAAGGTGATAAATTCTTTTTTTGATTGCGGCATAAATTAATTGTTTAAATTTTTAATAATGTCTGTAATAATTTTTCGATTTAACAGTTTTTTACGCCTCACTTTATTTGGTCTGATGTTATTGTAAATGAAAAAATATATGCTCCATTTTTATCCTTGTAATAGTATCTTTGATTAATATCTTTCTCTCTAAACATCTTCATATCAGGGCTTGTTTTGCCTATATTAATACATCTTGGTATCATATATTCTTTTATAGACAGAGTATCCGGCATATACTGTTTTATGTCTGCGATTATAAGAGTGTAATTATACATTATTGTTTTGTTAGGCAATACTATTATGTTGTCCATGCGAGTATCAGCATCAAGCATCATTGGCAATGATTTATTGTATTCGTTTGCATATTCAACTAATGCTTTATCAATTAAATCTTTTTTTGAAAAATACTTATTAATTATTGCCGGCATATTTGCACTCAGAGTTGCTCCTGCAACTATACCGATAATTATCGCTAACGGTTGTTTTTTTTTGAGTTTGTTCCTTGCCGGCTTAATTACAGGTTTAAGTAACTCATATCCACAACCGATACAATATTTAGTCGATAATAAATTATCTGTTCCACATTTTTCACAATGTTGTTTATCCATAATTATAGAGTTTTAAATTTATATTTGAAATTAATGAATTTTCCACCTCCACCAACCTCTTTTTCAGCAAATGCTCATTAACAATCAAATCCTTTATCTCGTTCATCCGGCGGTTTTTGTCGTTGATTATCTGATGTTTTGTGTTCATTTTACACTAATTTTACAAAGCGCAAAGGTACGCATTTTTTTGAATATCGCATTATATGCAAAAAAATTATTGCAGGCAATTATCGGATAATTACATTTATTTGTTGTTTCATTCTATCAAAATTTTTTTTACCATACAAAAGTACAAAATTTTTGGTTTAATCTTCCACAAAGTAAATCACGAATTACGAAAAAAACTTTGTGGGCTTTGTACTCTTTGTGGGAGGCAAAAAACCTGCTCTTTGTGAGAGAAAAAACTGCGAATACTTTGTGGAAAAAAAAATTTATGTAATTTTGCGGGCTGTAAAATTATCAATTGATATGAAACGAAACATGCAAAAGCAGTTGATTAGAGCGATTTGGGGGCTTGCACTTGTGCCATTTGCTCTTTTGATTGTAATGATTTTTTTGATTGAATTGAACGTTTTCGGGCGAATGCCGACGTTTGAAGATCTCGAAAATCCCAAAAGTGAACTCGCAACAGAGGTCTATGCCGAAGATGGCTCCGGAAATTACGTCATCCTTGGGCGGTTTGCCGTTAAAAACCGTTCGCACATAGAATATCGCGAACTGTCGCCCTTCCTGATAAAGGCGTTGCTTGCCACTGAGGACGCCCGTTTTACCGAACATTCGGGTATCGATTATCGCAGTCTGGGGCGGGTATTTCTGAAAACTTTTATCGGGCGGGATACCCGCTCGGGTGGAGGAAGCACCATCACTCAGCAACTTGCGCTCAATCTTTTTGCCGAACGCAGTAGCAACAAAATCCGTCGCGCAGTGCAAAAACTTCAAGAATGGGTTACCGCCGTGAAACTCGAACGGAATTATACCAAATCGGAAATCGTTACAATGTATTTCAACACAGTCCCTTTTGGCTACAACAGTTATGGCATTCGCACCGCCGCGCAAATTTATTTCAACAAACATCCGTCGGAACTGACTGTCGAAGAGGCGGCGCTGATGGTTGGGCTGCTCAATGCTCCATCGCTCTATAATCCGGTGCGAAACGGCGACTTGTCGCTCCGCAGGCGCAATGTGGTTATCGGGCAAATGAAAAAATATGGATATATCAGCAAACATGAATGCGATTCGCTGATGCAGTTGCCTATCAAACTCAATTTTAAACGTATCGACCACAATACCGGCTACGGAACATATTTCCGCGAAATGCTGCGCCAAACCATGAAAATGCAGAAACCCAAACGAGAAAACTATCGATTTAAAACCGTCGAAGACTATCGCGCCGACTCCGTTCAGTGGGAAACAAATCCTCTGTATGGCTGGTGCAACAAAAATTTTGTCAACGGTCAGCCTTATAATATCGACCGCGACGGGCTGAAAATCTATACCACCATCAACAGCCGGATGCAGCAGTATGCCGAAGAATCCGTCGAAAAACATCTGTCGGAAGAGTTGCAGCCCAAGTTCGACGACACAAAAAAATATCGCAAAAATTTCCCCTTCGCCAACACCGCAACCGAAGCCGAAATCAACGCCAGCATTCAGCAGGCAATGAAAAATACCGACCGATACAGAGAACTGAAAAAAACAGGACTATCGGAAAACGAAATACAGAAAAATTTCGACACGCCCACCAAAATGACCGTCTTTTCGTGGAAAGCGCCAAATCACGAAATCGACACAATAATGAGCCCCAAAGATTCGATCCGATACTTTAAATCCATTCTCCGCGTGGCGTTTATGGCTATGGAGCCGCACACGGGCAAGCTCAGAGCATACGTGGGCGGTCCCGATTTTCGCTTCTTTAAATTCGACAATACCTGGCAGGGACGACGACAGATTGGCTCAACCGTCAAACCCTTTCTCTATACTCTTGCTTTGCAGGAAGATATGACGCCATGCGACAAGGTGATTAACGACCGTCAAATTGTGCCGCTGCCCGAAGGCGGATTTTGGTCGCCCGAAACAACCGAAAAAAAGGAGGAATACGTTGGCAAGGCAATAACACTCAAACTTGCCCTGTGTATCAGCAGCAACAACGTGTCGGCGGCGCTGATACAAAAATTCCCGCCCTACGATCTGATGCAGTTTTGCCGACGTTTCGGGCTCACAAGTTTCATGGACCCCGTGCCGGCAATCTGTCTGGGAGCCTCCGATATGTCGGTATTTGAAATGGTTGCCGCATACAATACTTTTCCAAGTAAGGGCATCCATATTTATCCTCATTTTGTAACCCGTATCGACGACAAGTATGGCAACACGCTGGCAACTTTTGTGCCCGAAAAAAACGAAGCCATCAACGAAGCCACCGCCTATCGAGTGGTGCAACTGATGCGCGGCGTGGTGCTGAGCGGAACAGGCGCTCGGGTACGAAACTATCTCCCCACAGCCGAAATAGCCGGAAAAACAGGCACAACCAACAAAAATTCCGACGGATGGTTTATCGGCTACGTGCCGAAACTGACAACAGGTGTGTGGATTGGTAACGAAGATCGCTTCTCGTACCTCCTTGGCGACGGCGCTCGAAACGCTCTCCCAATATGGGGCGGCTTTATGAAAAAAGTCGTTGCCGACAAACGGCTTAATATCAACGATACCGACAAATTTCCCATCCCCTACGGCGTAAGTATGTCGGAATTTGACTGTACCGACGAACTCGTGGAAGAATAGATTTTGGATTGATGATTTTGGATTGACGATTTTGGATTGATGATTTTGGATTGATGATTTTGGATTGGTGATTTTGGATTGGTGATTGACGATTGCCCATTTCCCGGCTAAATCTTTTTTTGAGGTGCTATATTTATTTAGTGTCCGTCCGAAAACTCGAATACACGCAATCGCCGTCCCGTCAGGGACGGAATGTGAAATTTGTTGATTTAAAGTGCAGTCC
>JAITIA010000110.1 GCA_031279695.1 Prevotellaceae bacterium
GCCTCGTCCGAACAACGGGACTGCACATTATAATCGACGATTTTCACATTCCGTCCCTGACGGGACGGCGATTGCGAGGTTGGGTTTGCGTTTTCTACCAACATTTCGTCCCTACGGGACGGCGGTTGCGTGTATCCGAGTTTTCGGACAGACACTATAGATGCGATTAATAGCGTCCCTACGCCTTTATTATTTTCTCTGAGAAAATAAGGGCAATTTACCTTGGGTATCAGGGCTACTTAGGGCGCTTTGGAAAATAAGGGGTTTGTATCGATAATTTATTGAAAACAAAAGTTTCCACACAATTCCCAGTAGAACCAATAATAATAAGCCAAAACAAAAAAGGCGAACCGAAACCGATTCGCCCTTCTCCTTTAAATAAAACAAAACAATATTAATCTTATTCTATCGACAGTTCAATGCTTTGCAGGCTACTGTCGTCGGATGAGCCGCCGTACAGAATCTGGTATTTGCCGGCACGGACTTCCATGCTTTCTTTTGCGTCGTCGAACGACCAGAACGATTTGGCAGGCAGTTCTATACTCACCTGTTTGCTTGCTCCGGCTTTCACATTGACTCGTTTAAATGCTTTCAAAGCCTTTATCGGACCTTCCGGGTCGTTGGGGTTTTTGATATATATCTGCGCAACTTCGTCGCCATCGACCTTGCCGGTGTTGGCAATATCGAACGAGATAACAGCGGTTTCCGATTTGCCGATTTTTGTTTTCAACAGTTTGGCATTACGGTATTCAAAAGTGGTGTAACTCAAACCATATCCGAAGGGATAGAGTGGTTTTTCGGTCATATAGCGGTATGTGCGACCTTTCATGCCATAGTCGAGAAAATCGGGCAGCTGTTCAACCGATTTGTAGAATGTTACGGGCAGCCGTCCGGCGGGATTATAGTCGCCAAAAAGAACGTCGGCAACGGCTGTGCCGGCTTCCTGCCCTCCGTACCATGCGTTCAGAATTGCGTCGAGATTATCGTTTTCCCAGTTCAGGGCGATGGCGCTGCCGGTGCAGAGAATATATATCACCGGTTTGCCGGTGGCTTTCAGGGCTTGAACATATTTGCGCTGTACGGCGGGGATTTCGACATGGGTGCGGTCGCCGCCCTTAAATCCATCGATAGTGATGTTCATTTCTTCGCCTTCGAGACGGGGCGATATGCCTCCTACAAAGAGTATTACGTCGGCATTTTTCACGCGCGCAATAACTTTGTCGGTACGCAGTTCCTCCTTCATTCCAACGCTGAAATGCAGTGTTGCTCCGCCTTTTCCCTGATAATATTCAACTTTGATTTTGTATTTTTTGCCTTTTGTGGCTTTCAGAACGTGATTGTGTGTGCGGGTGGATGTTTCGCGCCAATAGTCATATACCTGTTGATCATCCACATACAGGCGGTATCCGTCGTCAAACGTACCGGTCAGGATAATATCGCCCGTTATAGGGGAGGTCAATTCGCCGATAAACCGTCCCGAAAAATCTGTTTCCGGCACATTTTGGGCGAAATGAGTTCCGCCTCCACCCTCATAGTCGATGCTTGCGGTATGACCTTTATAAACCGGCGTTCCTTCGAGCTTCACATTGTTGAAAAATTCAACGTCGAAACCCTGTTTGCCGGAGGCGGATACGTGGTTGCCAAGGTTGATAAGTATTTGGTCGTCGGTATGGTTGCAGCCCAATTCGTAGATAATTTCGGCGTTGGGCAGTTTGTTTTTGATACCGTCGAGAATGGTTACCGTTTTCGACGGAAATCCGTTATAGTTAGCCCAGAGCATCACGGAGTCGGCGGCGTTGGGACCAACGACGGCTATTTTTTTGATGTCCTTGCTCAGCGGGAGAGTGTTGTTGCTATTTTTCAGCATCACAATACTTTTGCGAGCCATTTCGAGCGCCTGAGCAACGTGTTCTTTGCTTTCGACCACGCTGTAAGGTATTTTCGAGTATGGCACCATTTCGTCGGGGTCGAACATTCCGAGTTCAAAGCGTCCGCGCAGCAGGCGACGCAGCGACACGTCGAGTTCCGATTCTTTGATTTGTCCGCTTTTAACGGCTTCAAGCAAAGCCTTGTAACTGCCGCCGCATTCGAGGTCGGTACCGTGGCGGACGGCGTCAGCCGAAGCCGCTGCCGCGTCCTTGTGTGTTTGGTGACGACCTTTAACCCAAAAATCGTCGATTGCGCCGCAGTCGGTAAGGATAATTGCCTTGTAATTCCAGCGGTTGCGCAGTACGTCTATCAGCAGTTTATCGCTGCCGCAGCAGGGTTTGCCTTCGTATCGGTTGTAGGCGCACATTATTTCCTGAACGTTTCCTTCTCTTACAAGGTCTTCAAAAGCGGGCAGATAGGTAGTCCACAAATCGCGTTTCGATACTCTGGCGTCATATTCGTGGCGATTCCATTCCGGACCGCTGTGCACGGCATAGTGTTTTCCGCAGGCGTGCGATTTAAAATATTTGGGGTCGTCGCCCTGCAAGCCTTTGACCACCGCCACGCCCATTCGTCCTGTGAGATAGGGGTCTTCGCCGTAAGTTTCCATTCCTCGACCCCAGCGCGGGTCGCGGAAGATGTTAATGTTTGGAGTCCAGAACGACAGTCCTTTGTAGATGTGGTACTCTTTGTTCGCCTGGTAGCGGTGATACTTTGCGCGAGCCTCGTCGCTCACCATTGAAAAGGTTTTCAACAGCGCCTCGTCGTCGAAAGTTGCCGCCATGCCAATAGCCTGAGGGAAAACTGTTGCGCGTCCGGCGCGGGCAACGCCGTGAAGGGCTTCGTTCCACCAGTCGTATGGAGGAATGCCCAGCCGTTCGATTGCCGGAGTGCTGTTCATCATTTGTCCGACCTTTTCTTCAAGAGTGAGACGTTTCAACAAGTCGTTCACACGTTTTTCGGTCGAAAGTTTCGGGTTACGGAAGGCGTATTCTCCCGTTTCGTCATTACACGCGGTAATGAAACAGATGCATAATGCATACAAGATAATCTTCTTCATAATAATTAATTTAAGTTATTTATAACTACACTGTTTTATTTATGATTAGTCAAGTCAATGCCTGAAAAAATCGGCGCAAAGGTAATAAAAATATTTTAATTTGAAGGAAAAGACAAAAAAATTTAAAGAATATGAATCGACAAAATCTGTCCACTTTTTTCAGGACATGACACATGCCCCTAATCACTAGTCACTAATCACTGAGTTGATTTTCGTCAATGGAAAAAATGTTGTACTTTTGCGGCGTCAAATATTTGGTCGTTTTAACGGTATGTGTATTTATAATTATTGATATGAGAACAGTATTTGGATTGATTGTTACGGCTTTACTCTGCGTTTCGTGCAGCAAGGAAAACCCGATTGAAAGTCAGGAAACCAAAATCGAAGCCTATATAAAATCGCGCATGAACTCCGACAAAGACTTGAAACTGTCGAAATCGGGCGCGGTTTGCTACCTGTCGAAATCGGGCGATACAACGGTAAATCTCGCTAATGGCGATTCGGTATATTTCTACTACAGAGCCGCTCTGCTGACCGATACCGCACGATATTTCGATACCAACGAGCGGGCGCGGGCGGAAGGGCTGGGCATGAATCTCGAAGGAAGAAGTTTCGACCCTGCGGGCGTGATTGTCGGGCGCAATAATCTGCTGGAAGGTCTGGGGCGAGGGCTGCAAATGGCGCATCCCAACGATTTGGGCGAGATTGTGTTTAACTCCGACTACGGCTTCGGCGGCAAACCCAACGGCATTGTGCCGGCAAATGCGCCGTTGATATATAAAATCAGAATTGTGCGCGTTACAAAAAATTAGCATGTTTTTCGCTGTATTTATTCATGCAAACGCTCTTTTGAGGCTCTTCTACCTCGCTGTGTATTTGCCGGTTAATAATATAAGTAGTGGAGTCTAAAAAAAAGTATTACCTTTGCCGCTCATAATCTTGACAAAAGAATATAAAAGTAAAACTACAGTTATTGATTTATTATGACAGAAAAAAGTATCAAAGGAACAGCAACTGAACAGAATTTGCTGAAAGCATTTGCCGGCGAAAGTCAGGCAAGAGGACGGTACACGTATTTTGCAGGCGTGGCGAAAAAGGAAGGCTATGAACAGATTGCGGCACTATTTCTCGAAACCGCCGAACAGGAAAAGGAACATGCCAAACGCTTTTTCAAGTTTTTGGAAGGCGGCATGGTGGAAATCACCGCCAGTTATCCTGCCGGAATTATCGGAACAACAGCCGACAACCTGCTTGCCGCCGCCAATGGCGAACAGGAAGAGTGGGAATCACTGTATCCCGAATTTGCCAAAACCGCACAGGAAGAGGGCTTCCCCGAAATAGCCATTGTTTTTGAACGGATTGCAAAAGTTGAAGTGCAGCACGAAATCCGCTATCGCCAATTGCTGGCAAACGTTGCCATGGGCATGGTGTTCAAAAAAGACAAAGAGATTGAATGGCAGTGTCGTAACTGCGGGCATGTGCACACCGGCAACGAAGCGCCCGAAGTATGCCCGACTTGCCTGCATCCTCAGGCATATTTCGAGGTCAGAAAACAGAACTGGTGATAATGTTTTTTAGCACGCAGATAATGCAGATTTAACAGATAACAGCAGATAAAAATCTGCAAAAATCCGTTCTAATCTGCATCGTCTGCGTGCTGTTTTTTATGGATAAATATCGTAACATACTGCTGAAATACTGGGGCTATCCCGCTTTTCGCGATCTTCAGGAAGATATTATCCGCTCCGTTGCCCAAGACCGAAAGGACACGCTGGCGCTGATGCCCACCGGAGGCGGAAAATCAATCACTTTTCAAGTGCCGGCAATGGCGCTCGACGGTATTTGCATTGTTATCACCCCGCTCATTGCCCTGATGAAGGATCAGGTCGAAAATCTTAAAAATAAAAACATTAAAGCCCTGATGGTGCATTCGGGAATGACGGCTCGTGAAATAGACGTCGCCCTGAACAATGCCGTTTTTGGCGACTACAAGTTTCTCTATCTCTCGCCCGAAAGACTGCAAACCGAACTGTTTCGCGCAAGGCTGCAAAAGATGAAGGTCAGCCTGATTGCTGTGGACGAGTCGCACTGTATCTCGCAGTGGGGCTACGACTTCCGCCCCTCGTATCTGCAAATTGCCGAAACGCGCCCCCTGCTGCCCGACGTGCCCGTTTTGGCGCTCACGGCAACGGCTACTCAGAAGGTTGCCGCCGATATTATGGACAAACTGAAGTTTGCCAAACCCAATCTGCTCCAAAAGAGTTTCGAGCGTAAAAATCTGGTTTATATCGTTCGCGAGGTAGAAGACAAGTTTGCCTATCTGATAAATATCCTCAACCGGCAACCCGGAACGGGCGTGGTGTATGTGCGCAGCAGAGGCGGAACAAAGGATTGGGCGCTCAGACTGTTACAGTATGGTATATCTGCCGATTTCTACCATGCCGGACTCAGCCCCGAAATGCGCAGCGTCAAGCAGGACGAATGGAAGCAGGGAAAAACACGTATTATTGTTGCTACCAATGCCTTTGGTATGGGTATCGACAAGCCCGACGTGCGAATTGTTGTGCATCTCGACCTGCCCGATTCCGTTGAAGCATACTTTCAGGAGGCGGGACGGGCAGGACGAGACGGCGAAACGGCTTACGCCGTGCTGCTTTACAGCAAAACCGACCGCATGAAGTTTGAACAGCGTTTCAGGAACGAGTTCCCCGACCTCGACACAATTAAGAACGTATATCAAGCCGTCTGCAACAGCCTCCAAATACCATACGGGGCAGGAAAGGACAGCGCCTGCGCTTTCGACCTCAATGCTTTTGCGGTCAAGTACCGGTATTTTCCAACAACGGTGGTCAGCGCCTTCAAGTTCCTGCAACGCGAGAATGTTGCCGAACTGACAGAGGAAATCCATAACCCCTCGCGCCTTGTGTTTCTGCTCAACAGGGACGATCTGTATAAGGTGCAAATCAATAACCCCGACATCGATCGCTTTATTAAAACTCTGTTGCGGGCATACGCCGGTCTGTTCAGCGATTACGTTGCTATCGACGAAAACCTGCTGGCTAAAACAATGTTCCTGACGAGGGACGATATTTACAACATGCTGGTGCGGTTGAACAGAATGAAAATCGTTGAATATATCCCTCAGCGCAAGTCGCCAATGCTGATTTTACATGAAGAACGGCTCGATAATAAGAATATACGCATATCGCCCGACAACTTTGTGGCAGCCAAGAAACGCTACGCCGAGCGTATGAACGCAATGATTGCCTACGCCGAAACAGGCGACGTCTGTCGCAGTGTCCAGCTACTTGCTTACTTTGGCGAAAACACAGACCGCGCCTGCGGAAACTGCGACGTTTGCCGCCGACGCATCGAAACAGAACTGACAATGTTTGAATATAACGTCATTGTTAAACAGATTATGCAATTACTGGCTCATTCGCCGAAAACAATGGACGAGATTGTATCCGCATCGGATACGCCCGACAAAATCGTAAAGGTTGTGCGTCGCCTGCTCGACAACGGCAAAATAAAGGAAAACAGTAATCGCTTCTTTCTCCCCGAACAAGACTAAAACACTATTGCGGTTATTCAACAAATCGTTTGTAATTTTTTATTGACGCCCTGCCACGCACATGGCAAACATCCGATAACGCCCGTTATTGACATCCGATAACGGGCATTATTGAATATCTATAACGAACGTTATTGAATATCTATAACGGGCATTATAGACATCCGATAACGGGCATTATTGAATATCTATAACGGGTGTTGTGCTGTTTATATGTTCGTGTGGATTTGATATGTTGTCGAACATCATCGAAGCATCGTCCGGCGGAGTCTTATGAGGATTGAGTGGCTTAATCTCCTTAGTCCACTCAAGCCTTTCCCCAGACTGACCACTAAAAAGGATCGACATCGACAACGGTCATAATGCCGGCATATCTTCTGTTCTGTTTAAACTCCGACAGTATCTGAGCGAGCATCTGTTTGAAGTATTCCGGTTGATTGGTTTTGCTCAGTTTGATGCGAAAGTTGAGAATATAGCGGTTGCGGACGCGACCGACCGGCGGCGCTTCCGGTCCCGCCAGCGATTTGCCGAATACGCTTGCCAGCACAGGCTGTAAACTGTTGCCAGCCTCGCGGAGCAGCGTCGGGTCGGGATGTTTGAGCGACACAATTACAAGATGCGAGAATGGCGGGTAGTTGAACTCGCGTCGCTCGCGCAGCTGTGTCTCAAAGAAACCCTTATAATCGTGCCTTATCACCTGCCGTATAACAGCGTTTTCGGGCGTGGCAGTCTGGATAATAACCCTTCCCTGTCTGTCCTTGCGTCCGCTGCGTCCCGCCACCTGCGACATCAGTTGAAAACTGCGTTCGTATGCTCTGAAATCGGGGAAATTGAGCAGGCTGTCGGCGTCCATAATACCCACCAGACCGACGTTGGCAAAGTCGAGCCCTTTGGCAATCATCTGCGTCCCGACAAGAATATCGGTCTCGCCCGCTTCGAAGCTCGATATAATCCGGTCATATACGTGTTTCGATTTCGCCGTATCGAGGTCGAGCCGTTCGATGCGTGCTTCGGGGATAAGTGTAGCCAGTTCGTCCTCAATCTTTTCCGTGCCAAACCCCTTTGTTTTCAGTTCGACACTTTTACATGAGGGGCAAACGGCAGGCACGGGGATTGAATATCCGCAGTAATGACAGTTCATCCGCCCTTCGTATTTATGGCAGGTCAGGCTCACGTCGCACTGTTGGCAGCGAATCACCGTGTTGCAGGCGTCACACCGGATGTATGGCGAATACCCGCGTCGATTCTGGAAGAGGATAACCTGTTCGCCGCGCTGTACTGCGTTGCGGATTTCGCTGAGCAGCGTTTCGGAAAAGTGGGATATAATTTTGTGTCGCCAGAACGCCCGCTTCATATCCACCGTCTGTATATCGGGCAGCGAAGCCTGTCCGTATCGGGACAGGAGTTCAACCATAGAGTATTTGCCGGTCAGAGCGTTACTGTAACTTTCGATAGAAGGCGTTGCCGAGCCCAGCACAACCTTTGCGCCGTAGATTTTGCCCGCCATCACAGCGGCGTCGCGGGCATTGTAACGTGGCGCTGGCTCAAACTGTTTGTAGGTATTTTCATGCTCTTCATCAACAATAATGAGTCCGAGATTGCTGAATGGCAAAAAGAGCGACGAGCGTACTCCGACAATCAGATACGAGCAGTCGGCGCTGTCTCTCAAATTCAGCACTGTATTGTATGTCTCGGCACGTTCGGCGTCGCTGAAACGAGAATGATACACGCCCGTTTTTTTGCCGAACACCGCCCCCAGCCGCTCAACGATCTGCGTTGTCAGCGCAATTTCGGGCAGCAGATAAAGCGCCTGCCTGTTGTTTTTCAATGCCTCGTCGATAAGGCGGATATAGATTTCCGTTTTTCCCGACGAGGTTACTCCAAACAGCAGCGCCGGACGGATGCTGGCTTTCAGCGCCTCGAAAGCCGTTTGCTGAGCCGCCGAGAGTTCGGGCAGCCGTTTCTGTTCCGTAAACACGCGGCGCATCCTGTCAGCCTGCTTTTTATGTGTTATAAAGATACCCTTTTTTTCGCAGGCACGATACACCTCTGCCGTAACGCCGGCATGGTTGAGAAGGTCGGCACGGGCAATTTCGGGCGGGTCGGCGCAGTTGAGCGGATTGGCAAATTCGAGATACTTCATCAGCAACAGTTCCTGTTTCGAGCCTTTTTTGAGTGATGCAAGAGCGTCGGCAAGCCTTTCGTCGCTGCACAAATTGGGATGCAGGCGCACGAAATCTACCTGTTTATATCTGTACGAATCGGTCAGCATCTCTTCCACATCGATAATTCCCTTCCCCAGCAGCCTGCCGATATTTGGCAGTATATTCTTGCGATTAACCTTTTTCGATAACTCGTCTATCGACAATTTACCGTCTCCCATACTGTTCACAATCAGCCGGTCGATAGCCCCCAGCGAGTCGAACACTTCGCTGTGAACATCGGCATTTAAGGCAACCGTTATTTCGCTTTCGAGTTTGAAACATGCAGGCAGCGCGGCTTTCATCACCTCGCCCTGCGTACACATATAATATTCGGCAATCCACTTCCAGAAATGAAGTTGCTGCTCGCCGGCAACGGGTGTGGCGTCGATAACGTCGATAATATCCTTCACCTGAAAACCGCCGGCAACAAAAGTATCGAGAATTTCGACCACAATACCCGAATAGAGTTTCCGTTTACCTAACGGCACAGACACGCGAGCGCCAATTACCGGCGTTTCGCACGTCGGCGGAACAGCGTAAACAAGTGCCTCCTGATACAGCGGAAGCAGTACTTTTACAAACAGTTGCCGCACTTTATTACTGTTAAAAACATACAAATAATCCATATCAAATTACGGCTCAAATGTACGCAAAGTTTTTTAAATACAAATATTGTTGGATCAGGGGCTAAATCTTTTTTTGAGGTGCTATGAAAAAATTTTATAGAAAAAAATGCTTGCGGCGGATAGGCTGGGACGGAAAGTCCCGCAGGGACTGCACATTATTAACCGGTGGCTTTAGCC
>JAITIA010000154.1 GCA_031279695.1 Prevotellaceae bacterium
CTAAGGAATGTGAAATAAATAAGATGTTCCTGTTTCATGGTAAAAAAGCCGGTAACCTTTTACCGCAAAGGACGCAAAGGTTACCGCAAAGGGCGCAAAGCCTTTGCGTTCCTTGCGTAATCTTTGCGCTCCTTGCGGTAAAAAAGTCGCAAGTTTATAAGTTATTTATTTCATGTCCCTAAAATCACAGTTCAGACAAATGATATTGCAATCGTCAATCAAAAATCATCAATCAAAAATCGTCAATCAAAAATTATTTTATACTTTTGCAAATTATTATGAGTACGGAAATACGGTATTATGCTTGATTTAAAGAGATATACAATTATTGTTTTGCCGATTTTTTACGCTTGTTATGCGTTTGGGCAGCAGCCGGCAATGCCGGAAGTAACATCTTTGAGTATCGACCCTGTGGGCGGTCAGGTACAACTGAAATGGCGGTCGCCGGAAGTGGCTGATAATGTCCTTGTACACGAAATTTCACGCAGGGAATATGCGTCGCCCAACTATTTTTTCTCCCTTCATGCAACAATTCCCGTACCCGATACCGTCTATTCAGAAACCGTGTCCGACCTTGAAACTCAGCGTTATGGCTACCGGATACGAAGCAAAAACAGCCTGACCGCCTCGCCTCTGTCGGACATGTATGTTACGATGACGTTTTCGGGCGAATATTCGCAGTGTAGCAACACTTTTAACCTGCGATGGACTGAGTATCGGCGGTTTGCTATCGACGAAAATGGACAGATTGATACGCAAAATGCGGCTGCAAATACTTTCAACAGCGCTATAGAATACGAAGTCTGGGGGCATCATGGCGCTGTTTTCGACCTTGCTCAGGCGGAAAAAATGAGCGCGCGCGGCGCAAAGAATATCAATATCGAAATCGAAAATCTGACAACAAACACCACTTATTTTCTGTTTGTCAAAGCATTTCTTCCAACCGGCGACACGGCAACTTCCTACCATATCGAAATTCCCACAATCAACAAAACACTGCCCTCAGTTATGAATATCGATAGTGTGATTGGTGCGTCGGGAATGATTGATCTCTATCTGAATGTGGACAAACATACTGGTATCGACACCTTTGCAATCTATCGCGTTGGAACAAGAATCCCGCTGGTATGGTACTATTCTGTTGCCGACATTCCCTCGAAATTTACCGACCGCACAGGCTCCATTGGTCAGGTATATCGCTATAATATAGTAGGTTTTCTCTGCGGCAAACCATTTATTCAAAGCGACACGGTGAGCAATATTCTGATGTATGCCACGCCGTCGGGTCTGAATGCCGAAATTATTTGGACAGAGTTTGTTAATGAGTCAGAAACGCCTGTTTATTCGCTACATCGCTTGTCGCCGCCTGCGCCCGCAATCGATCCGGGCAATTCGCTCCGTTTTGTCGATGTTTCGACCGGCGATTTGGTGTGCAACGGACCTCAAAAATTCTGTTATGTTCTCACTGCCCGCACCTCCAAATCGTTTGCTCGCTCGGAGCAGGCTTGCGTGTCGCTCAGTTCGGCAATCACCATGCCCGAAGCAATTGATCCTCTGTCCACTATCTCGTCGGCAAAAAACTGTAATTGCCAGATTGACTGCGAAAATCACCGCCGCCTGTTTGGTCCCGTAATGGACATTAACGACCTGGCATACAGCATGGAAATGGAAATCTACGACCGCTCGGGCGACCGTATCTTCCGGTCGAAAAAAACATTCGACGAGGCTCTGCAAAAAGAATACCACTACTGGAATGGACGGGACAAAAACAGTCCCGTAAAACCCGGTATATATGTATATTACGTTAAAGTTGAATTTTTGGAATCGCCTCCCGTAACAATGCGGGGAAGCGTAACCGTTGTAATGCATAATCAAAAATGAAAAAAGCGATTTTTCCCGGGTCGTTCGACCCTTTTACCGTTGGGCATGAAGCCCTGGTACAGCGCTCGTTGAAATTGTTCGACGAAATTACCGTTGCCGTTGGCTACAACAGCGAAAAACGATATATGTTTGATATTGACGCCCGAATGAAAATTGTTGAAAAAGTATTTGAAAACAATCATCGGGTGAAAGTTGAAGCATATTCGGGATTGACTATCGACCTGTGCCGCAGGTTGAAAACCTATTTTTTGATACGCGGCTTACGTACGGCGTCCGATTTTGAATTTGAACGCGCCGTAGGGCAAATCAACAAACAGATGGAGCCACTTATCGAAACAGTTTTTATGCTGATAGCGCCCGAACATTCGGCAGTCAGTTCGTCAATTGTGCGCGATATTCTGATTAACAGCGGCGACGCTTCGATGTTCCTGCCCGAAAACGTAAATATTAACCTGTGGATAAATAACCTGCAAATAAACAAATAAAAACAATGTCATACCCCAAAAAAATTGTAACTCTGTGGGTCGTTGCAGCAATGTCGATACCGACGGCAACGGCTCAATCGCGTGATTTTGAATACGCAAAAAGCATCGATATCTTTATGTCGGCTCTCAATGAACTGCAAAACGAATATGTGGACAGCCTGTCGGTCGATAAACTGATAAAATATGCACTCGACGGAATAACCGAAAATCTTGACCCGTACACCGAATACGTCCCCGCCGAACAGCAGAAAGATTTTGATTTTCAGACAACAGGGCGATATGCCGGAATTGGTTCGATGATACAAAAGGACAGCAACTGGGTGATTATTTCCAGTCCTTACAAAGATTTTCCGGCGCAAAGAGCAGGTCTGGTTTCGGGCGATAAAATTATTGAAATTGACGGGCAAAACGTCGAAAATTTCACAACCGAAAAGGTCAGCAACATGCTGCGCGGCGACGCCAATACCGTTGTCCGCCTTAAAGTTATAAAATTTCTTACAAATAAAATTGAAGAACTGGCAATTACCCGCGAAAATATCCGCCCGCCCGCAGTTCCATACTATGGACTGAAAACCAATGGAACAGCTTATATCCGACTGACTTCGTTTATTGGCGACGGTTGCGGCGTGGAAGTACGCAACGCCCTGAAACAGTTGCGGGCAACGGGCGAGATGAAATCGCTGATACTCGACCTGCGCGGTAATCCGGGCGGCTTGCTGCGCGAAGCCGTCAAAGTGGTCAATCTCTTTGTGCCTAAGGGCGTTCTGACCGTATCGGTATCGGGATACAAAAAAAATTCGTCATACAAATATACCACAACCGAAGAGCCGCTCGAACCCGAACTGCCGCTGGTTGTGCTGGTTGATAATTTTTCGGCCTCGGCGTCCGAAATAGTTTCCGGCGCAATTCAGGATTTAGACCGCGGAATAGTGCTTGGCTCACGAACTTACGGCAAAGGTTATGTGCAGGGCATCCGTCAGTTAGGCTACGATGCGCAACTGAAACTGACAACGGCAAAATACTATATCCCCAGCGGGCGATGCATTCAGGCTCACAACTTTACAACACGCAACAGCGACGGCAGCATTGCCTCGATTCCCGATTCGCTGAAAAAGGAATTTAAAACAAAAAACGGCAGAAAAGTGTATGACGGCGGCGGAATTAATCCCGACATTATGGTGAAGGACGACGAGCTGTCGCCCATTGCAATCAGTTTGCTCAAACGAAATCTGATATTCAAATATTCGCTCGAATATTTCAAAAAACACCCGACGGCGGAAACTCCCGACAAATTTCAGTTTACCGATAAAGATTATCAGGATTTTACAGATTATTTGAAAAATAAGGAATACGACTATCAAACCCTGTCGGAACAGTTGATAAAGCGCTTAGTAACAGCCGCAAAGCAGGAAAAATACTACGAGGCGGCAAAAACCGATTTCGACAAACTCAACGAAGCGCTTAAACACGACAAACTCAAAGATTTGAACATTAACGAGGCAGAACTCAAAATGCTGCTGATGGAAGAAATTGCCGAACGATACTGGTACGAAGCCGGAAAATTTGAAATACTTCTGCGCAGCGACAAACAGTTCGACGAAGCATGTAATATCCTCGCTAACAGAATAAAATATGAAAATCTGCTCAAACCGTAACTGTCTGAACTGTGATTTTCAGGTGATTTTATTGATTTTTATGATTGTTGGCGTGTCCAATTGCGGCGCGGTTGTGCATTGCAGGGGGCGTTGCACAGAGGGCGTTGCACAGGGGGCGTTGCACAGAGGGCGTTGCACAGAGGGGTTGCGCAGAGGGGCGTTGCACGCAACGCCCCTACATTGCCGCCGTTGAGACGAGGCTGTGCCTCGTCTCAACGGCGGCCAAAAAACGACGATTTTTCCGAA